>VGSD01000001.1 GCA_016875155.1 Deltaproteobacteria bacterium
CCCCCTTTGGCAAAGGGGGGAAGGGGGGATTTATCGGCAGGCATTTCCTTCTTACAAACATGTTTGTTTTAATGAGGCGCTAAGCGCCTAAAGTGCCTAAAGTTAAAAAAGCAAATTCCTATACAATCCAGTTATTTTGAAAAGTTATCAAACCTCTGGACTCCGGTTTTCAGCGGAGTGACGACTTTTTACGAAGCCATCCTAATTGAATCGGTCCATAATGAACCTTGCCTATTACATTATATCCAGGCTTGCGGTTTTTGTTAATGATAAACATGTGGATAAATGTAACCCTTCAGTCACGAGTGGCTATGACAGGAATATCGGAGGAAATAACCATGGAAAAGATTATTTTTTGGCCGGGGGCCCAGGCCGGTACGCGCCGGAAGCATCGGCCGGGATATCCCTGTTCATGGTGTGCTCACTCTACCTCCGCCGGATGAGGCGGAAGGCGTCAGCCCCACCCCATCCACGGAGAAATCAGCGCCTCATGATTCCAAGCGGACTGGGCTGGCCCCCCGGCCATGGGCGCCCTTGGCCTTTACGCCGAACCTTTCCTCCTCCGACCTTGGCCATTCACCCGTGACTCAAGGGTTACAGATAAATTCATTTTGTCATGGACGCCAGGCGGCATTTTATGTAGAATGGCGAAAAATTTAAAAACAATGGAAAGGCCATGGAAAATAATCTAATACTCGCTGAACTCAAGGATATTGCCGCATATCCCTATGCGCATCTGCAAAACTGGAAAATAAAAACAGGTGGGAAAATCCTGGGCTACTTCTGCATCAACACCCCCGAGGAAATCATCCAGGGCGCGGGCTTTTTGCCCGTCCGCCTTTTGGCGTCGCCGGAACGAATCTCCCTGGCATCCAAACATCTGCAAAGCTATAGCTGCTCACTGGTTCAGAGCTGCCTGGAGTCGGCCCTGCGGGGAGAATTAGATTTTCTTGACGGGACGATCTTCCCTCACACCTGCGACTCCATCCAGCGCCTCTCGGACATCTGGGCAGAAAACCTGCGTTTTCCCTTTCACTGGGATCTGGTGCTGCCGGTAAAGCTACATACGGAAAGCGCCAGGTTTTATCTTATTCAGGAACTCCACCGCCTCCGCCTGGGGCTGCAGGAATTCATTGGCCGAACCATTACAGATGATGACTTACGTTCCTCCATCGCCCTGGCCAACGCCAACCGTTCCCTCCTCAGAGAAATCTATCAGCGCAAAACCAGCCATGCCGGCCTGTTCTCCGCCGCAGAGTTCTCAGCTATCGTTAAGACAGCCACGTTCTTACCCAAAGAAGATCACAACCATAAGCTGAATAAATTGCTTTCCCGGGCAGAAGAAGTTATATCCCGCGCCAAAGGCGGGATACGGCTCTTTCTGATAGGGAGCGTTTGCGATCAACCGCAAGTTTTTGACCTCCTGGACAACTGCCGGGCTTCCATTGTCGGGGATGACCTGTGCACGGGATGGAGATATTTTTCCGAAGATGTATCCGTGGAAGGAGATCCCATCGAAGCCCTGGCTGACCGTTTTATCCGCAGGGTACCCTGCCCCTGTAAATTTAACCCTGGAATCGATCGGGCAGGGGAATTGCTCAAAAGGATCGAAGGCTCTCAAGCTCAGGGGGTCGTCTTCATCCTTCTCAAGTTTTGCGATCCCCATGCCTTTGATTATCCCTACCTCAAAGGAAAGCTCGAGGAGCACAAGATTCAGAGCTTACTCCTGGAGATCGAACCAGGAGGGTTGCCTATCGGGGCGATGGAAACCCGATTAAGGGCTTTTGTAGAGACATTGGAATCTTAAGCACCAAATATCAAACAAATTACAATGACCAAAACTCTGATTCAGACTTTACGAATGCATCAAATTTTGAATATTGAATTTTGAATTATTTTCATTAGGGGGTAGTGATGGCCGAGGCAGGAAAAGACAAGGATAAGCAGCGTCTGCGCGCTTCTCAGAAGATGAAGGAGTTGATGACTCGGTATTATATGGGAGCCAAAATGGCCGAAGGCACGGATAAGAAGATCGCCTGGATTACCAGCGGCGGCCCGGTCGAATTTCTCATCGCCGCCGATGTTATTCCCATTTACCCGGAAAACCACGGAGCCATGCTGGGCGCTTCCCGCATATCCGTCGAGCTTTGCGAAGTGGCCGAGAACCTTGGTTACTCCCGGGACCTCTGCTCCTACGCCCGGGGCGACATTGGCTCGGTCCTCACCAAGAAAAGCCCCATCGGCGGCCTGCCGCGGCCGGACTTTTTACTGGCCTGTAATAACATCTGCGGCACTGTTTTGAAGTGGTACCAGGCCTTGAGCCGCCTTTTTAACGTCCCTCTTTTCCTTCTGGACACGCCGTTCATACACCACAAGCTAATCCCGGAAAGCATAGATTATGTTCGCCGGCAGTTTGAAGAACTCATCGATTTCATAGAAAAGCAGACCGGAAATAAATTCGACCGGGGCCGTCTAACCGAGGTCGTACGTTATTCCGCAGAGGCAGCGATCCTCTGGAAAAACGTGCTGGATCAGTGTGCAAACCGTCCGTCGCCCATGAGCTGTTTTGACGCCTTCATTAATATGGCTCCCATCGTTACCCTTCGGGGAACGGCAGAAGTTACCCAATTCTACCGGGAAATGAAGGATGAGCTTCAGGAACGCATCCCCCGGGGAATAAGCGCAGTGCCCGAAGAAAAATTTCGCCTCCTCTGGGATAACATTCCCATCTGGTACAAGATGCGGGAGCTTTCCGATCTTTTTGCTTCTTACGGAGCATGCCTGGTTGCAGACACCTACACCAATGCCTGGGTCTTCGAAGGAATGGATACAGCGGATCCTCTGGATGGTCTGGCTCTCGCCTATACCACCGCTTACCTGAACATCAGCCTTGATCTAATGGTTGAGCGCATCCTTGATTTACTGCAAAGGTTCAACGTTGATGGCTTGATCATCCACTCCAACCGTAGCTGTAAACCCTATTCTCTGGGCCAGTACGACATTCAAAGGCTTATCTACCAGAAGACCGGAATACCCAGCCTGATGATCGAGGCAGATATGACCGACTCCCGGGTATATTCGGACGCTCAGGTGAAAACCCGGGTCGAAGCCTTTATGGAGACGCTGCAGAACCGAAAAATGGAAGCGCGTGTTTAAAGGGCAAAAATGGAAGAAAAGCCCCAGACGTTGCGGAAGGAGATAGCCAGGGCTTTAGAGGAAGGGCCGATGGATCTCAGGGAAATTTCCCAGCTCTTCGGGATCCGCCAAAAAGAAGCTTTGGATCACCTGCAACATATATCCAGATCTTTCCGGTTAAAAATGGATCCGGCCGTCTGCCGGCGCTGCGGTTTTTCCTTCAAAAAAAGAGAGCGTTTAAACACCCCCAGTCGCTGCCCGATCTGCCGGCGCGAATCCATCTCTCCTCCCCGCTACCGGATCATCGACTGATGCAACTGTCAGGACATTTTTAATCCTCTTTTTTGCTGCCCTTTGGGATAATACTACCTGCCGGCGGAAGCCTTCGAATAAAGTAAGATAGGCCCTTTTAGATTCGATGGGTGGTTTAACGATTTTTGACTGACAAAACTTTTGCGTAATCGGAAGACTGGCTGAAGCAGAAAGCTAAACAGCGAATCGGATTATTGGCTTTTTTAGTTACGGGGTCTAAGAATTTCCTGGAAGTTGTGGCTTTGGGGGTCATTATGAAAGATTTATTAGGTGTGAAATCCCTACTATAGGCGGACTTCCTGGTCTGCCATCAATTCATTTCGGATAATCCGTCCCATTGAAAAGGCGCTATCGGGTGAAATTCCGTCCATATCGAGTCCGCTCAAAAGGAAAAGTTCCCGTCTGGCGCAGCGTTCTTCGGCTGAAGGACATGACCCTGGCAATTGGGAGGAATGAAAATGAATTTGAGGTCCAACCGATTTCCGAAGCCGTAAATGAAGAGGCGCGCAAACAGGCCCACACCGTAAAGGTATGCTTTTCTGCTGGGCCTTTAGAATAAGTTTTTCGCGATCCCTATTATTTCCTATAGTGAAAGGAATTCCGTAGGGAACCGGCTCTTCTTGGGGGAGAGACCATTGAGGAATCAAGACATCCTGAGAACCCAGGCCTTCCCAGAAGCTTTCGAAAACTTTCCTTCGATGTTCAAGGATCTGCCCCATCGAGTCCAAATCGGATAGGGCAAGGATCGCGGCTAAGGGGTGCATACGGTAGTTTAGGGAGAAGATTTCAGGTCTTTGGCTGGCTGGCCATATCCTTTTCGTTCTGTCCTCATGTTGTGTCAAACAGATTGCTTTTTCATAAAGGACTTTATCATTAGTCGCTAATATTCCTCCCTCTCCGCCGGAAATCAATTTGCCCCGTCCCAAAGAAAAACAGGTCATATCTCCCCATGCTCCAGCAGGCATGCCTCTATAACGTGCTCCTATGGCATGGGCACAATCGGCTATCAACACGGCATCACAATTTTCAGCGATCTGCTGGAGAGCAGTCATATCAGCTATATGCCCAAATAGGTGAACACATATGATGGCCCGGGTCTTGGAGCTTATCCTTTCGGCCACGGAGATGGGATCAAGGTTAAAGGTATCGGGATTGATATCCGCAAAGACAGGAGTTGCTCCAGCATACAGTACCGGGGATATGCTTTGTGGCCACGAATAGGAGGTGACAATGACTTCGTCTCCGTGGGCGACTCCGGCGGCCAGCAAGGCCGCATGGATCGCAGCTGTCCCACTGGACAGCGCCAGGGTAAAGCGAGTCCCGGCAAGGTCCGAAAAAGATGCCTCCAGCCGGGAAATAGGTCCACACCCCTCCAGGTCACAAAGCATGGAAAAATCTTCTTCCCCTTTTAGCAGCGCAGCATGGAGGACCTGTAGCTGGTTTTGTGTCAGGCAGCCGGGCTTTCGCATATTTTTTCTCTCTCCTCCATTAGCCATAGGTCACCTCATGGCTCGTTGAGAATAGCGATTTCTTCTGACCAAAGATATTTCCCGGTGCAAATTTGAAAGGTTCAGCCTCCCCTTCTCATCGACAATTCCCGACTCGATAAGGTTTTTGGGAATCTCACTTCCTTGGCGTAAGCCATCATAGTCGTTCCAGGGAAGGAGAGATTGGGAGCTACAGAGGGATAGGGATACGAGGGTCATAAATTCCATATCCACCAAGTCCTCCCGGCAGATATGATCTCTTGCCGCCAGAGATAAGTGATGCCCCTGGATCTGGGCCCCCATTTTTTGGGCTTCACGATCAGCCCTTAACCCTGCCGCAATCAGGATTTCCTGGATATCTCGCCCCGTTAGGGATAGCTGCTGAATTGCCGCCAAAATCGTTTTTTCGTCAAGGCCGATGATTTGCCGGTTAAAACGCTTCAAGAGGATCGGCACCAATTCCTGGATCTCTTCTTTTCCCGGTTTCAAAAAGGGAATGGAGACTCCGAACCTGTCAAGGAGAGCGGCGTCCAAAAGATCAGGTCGATTCGTGGCCCCTATGAAAATGACTCTACCACGAAGGTGCAATGAGCCAAGCCAACTGAAAATCCGGGCCAGAAGCCGCTCTGAGGTCCCTGAATCTCCTGAAACCCCGGTTCCCCTCTGCCCCAGTATCTGGTCAATTTCATCAAAGAAAAGGATGGATTGCGGATACTGCTCGATTACCTTGATCACATACTCCAGGTTCATTTCGCTCTGGCCAACATAAGGGTTGCGCACATTGCGCATTTCCAGCAAAGGCCAGCCAACTTCCTTCGACAGCGCCTTAACCAGGTGAGATTTTCCCACCCCTGGAACTCCTTGCAAAAGAAACGCCTGGGGGACTCCTGCTCGACCTGCCCGAATTTGAGGAATAAGATTCAGGAAGTAGGCCTTAATCGTCTTCAGACCGGCAACTCCTTCAAAACCTTCCTGGGGCTCAGAAACTTCAAGAAGATCATGGGCAAGGTTGCGAATCGCCCTCGCTTTGGATACTCGGACCTGCTCCTTTCGTATGGGGTTTCCGAAATGGGCGGCAGTGCGATAAAGCTCTTCGATACTTGAAAGTGGCATTCCAGCCGTCAATCTGGATAGCCCTTCCGGATCAAGGCCAGGTTCCCGCTTCCCGAAGTCCTTTTCTCCCTCCCCTGCAAGCCTTTCCAGGAAATCAATGAAGGCCCTTCGCTCTTCCATGTTGGGAAGGTCTACATCTATGGTCCGATATCCTCTCGACCGAACTAATAGGTCCTCCGGTAGCGCGCTGTAAGTTACCAGTACAATTCTTGAAGGAGAAGAAGCAATGGCATCATCCATTCCCAGGGTATGAAGAATTTCCCCAAAGGCGATGCTGTCCTGGCGATGGGCCCCTCCTGACCCCTGGGAGGGTGCGATCCTTTCCCCATGGAGGATTAAAACGATCCACCGTTCTTGGGGATTTCTTAGGAGGCGGTTCAAGCGGTTGAATATTTCAATGGGATCGTTCTGAGAGGAAAGTTCCTGCATAGCTGGAGTGCCTTCGCCATCGGGGGATAATTCCCGGACTCCCATACTAGGGGCATATTGGACGATCCGGTATCCCTGGCGGGAGAAGTATTGGGCGAGAAAATAATTGAGGTTCGCCGGACCGACCTGATTCTCCGGGAAGTGGAAGCGATCTTCCGTGTTCAGCGTAAGAATGACATGCTTACGAACAGCAAACGTCTCTTCTATTTCTTCTAAAAAACGCGGCTTCATATTAACCTCCAATCTTTATTTTTGAGCGACAGGGAGTTTCCTGGCTCTGTTCCCCCTTCATCCTTTTAAAAACTGGGAATAAAGGTTCAAGTCTGCCAGTAAGTACGCCTCCTTCCGGTCTCCCATGAAACTCAGAGGAGGTTCGGGTTAGCTGGATCCCTTTTTGCGATAGGGCTTTTTCCGCCTTCTGGACCTCCCCCAGGCAAGAAAACCCCGAAAACCCGCTGAAATCCAATGAAATCTCTCCCCAGGCATTTGCCTCCATCCAGACGCAATACCTGTTCATACTGGCCTTCATGGCACCTCCGTTACGTTCGAGGCTATAGCCGAGGTCGGCGAGCGCATCTGAGGCGGTTGCTAATAGGGCCTCTTTTTCTAAATGGCAGAGCTCCTTCTGCACAACGGAGGCAAGGTCTTCTATTCTTTTTTGAATCTGGTGAAGAGAATCTTCAGCTTCCTCCCTTCTTGTCCTAAGGCCAACTTCCTTTACAATCCCTACCTCCTCTCGTATGGCCTGCAGCTCATTAGCCCTTGTCTTTTCTGCATAGGCTTCGAAGATTGGAACCGAGCAAAAAGACCTAAGCATGGCGTCTGCGCGACTCCATCCCTTTTCTATGGGTAGATTCTCCTGGCGGCAAGGATCTGAGTTAGGGTATTTTTCAAGTTCTTGCTGCAGGGCAGCCTGGAGCTGTTCAACCCGATCTTTAGCTGTAGACCAAGCTTGTTGATCGTGGAATAAAATGCCTCTTTTTGCTAAATTTATTTGAATAATCTCCCCAGCTTTTCCGCTAAGAGCTCTCATCCTGTAGGAAACACTTTCACTCATTGTTGCCTCCTGAATGGGTTGAACCCAATTTCATCATGATGCCCGTTTCCCGAGATCGGGGTAGGTGAAGATGGTTCAATAGCGGGTTGACTTGGCGCGTTGGCTGTCTCGACCTGGGTTGGGGTGCCAGTTTGGCTCGGAGGCCTAAAATTGAAAAGGCGCAGGAAACTTCCCCCGATTTCAACGAGCAGATCACAAAGGAGCTGAATGGCGGTCAATAGGCGCCAAAGAAGGACGGTTACAATCCAAAACGGGAAGAAGAGAACCCCGATTATCATAGAAGACCCAGCAATGGCTAGCAAAATCAAAAATTTTAATAGGAATGCCAATCCCCAACCAGCGGGCACGGTGGAAACAAAAGAAAGTGCGGCGATAGTCGTCGGGGCCATCAGGAAAACAAAGTCAGCAAAAGAGCTTTCTCTGCCCTGAGAGGCTGGAAATTTTTCATTTGTAGATTCTAAGCCCAGGTTAAATTTCGACCCAATATTTTCGATCCCACCCTTGTCGAGGGAAGGTAGAGGGATTTCCTCTGCAGAGGCAGTATGGATTACTTCTTTCAGATTCCACATTCTCCAGTAGCCCATGGAAGCGCCGGTGAAGATTGCGAGGCCGATGATTGATAAAGAAGTCCAGAAAAGAATTTTCCGGGTCCTCAGACTGGAATATCTTCTCCAGGGTCCCAAATGAGTCCACCCAACTAGATCCGTTAGAATGGTACCCCAAAACAAAGAAGTGGATATCAGCGTCAGGGCGGTCAAGGTGGATGTATCAAATAATTTAAAATTTGGCTTCTCTAGGCCCATACCCTCTGCAGTGAGGAGAATTACTCCATAGTCGCAGAGGGCAAAGATGGCGAAAAGGATAGTATAAATACTGGCTCCGACTAAAAAATATATTGGGGATTCTCCTTCCTGGCCGGATTCCCGCCGCAATTGCCCCCCCACCCAGTTCCAGATTCGGCGGAACGTATCCCGCAGGTTCTCCATGATAACATTGAGGGGATGGTAAAAAATGGCAAAGACCCCTTGCACCAGCGCACGGATGGGCTGGGCAAAAAGGGAAAAAAAGCAGCAGATGCCTAACCCAATTAGAAAATATAAAATGAAGTCGTGCATCACTTTCCCTCCTTTGCAGGACGCCGGAGTGAAAATTGGCTGTCCGGTGGCAGAAAAATGACTTTTTGGGCTTTGCAGCTTTTCAAGGTTTGCGTCCAATACGATTTTAACTTCTGGGTTGAGGCCGCATTTTCTTTGGATTCGAATGCAACCACCACGACTACAGATCCCAAGAGGTCCAGGGGAATCCGGCAACCGACATTGTCGTGCATGTCTGAAGCCAATATGATCATTCGCATGTCCGTCCCGTCTTCAATCTTGAATCGATCAGCGGCAGCGGCTAAAAAACCCCAAATATCCGTTTTGGGCGCTCTTACCGGGGAAAGATTAGACAATATGCTTATTGCCTCGGCTTGAACTGCCCTTGCCCGCTTTACCTGCCTTTCCCATTCGAGATGCGCCCTTCGGTCAAATTTGTTGGCGGGGGCGGGGGGGATGGGGGGCACTTTCAGTCGGAAGAGGGAACAATCGTCATTGTAGGATCTACCTGTAATTCTCCTTGCATAAAGGACGTCTCCTCCATCTAGGTCCCGGATCATCGACACTGCCAGGCTTAAGCCCCTCTCCCGCATTGTGAAGCTTCCGGTTTCATCGATACCAAAGACTATTATGCGGTTGGCAAGAACCGGCCCGGGGAAAAGTAGAAGCCCAAACCCTCCGATAAGCAACATCAAAAAGAACCCAATATTCATTGGAACCCTCCTTATTGCAGGGGAATAACTTTTTCAATCGCCTTTGGGGGAATTGGCTTTGTAGAGGTTATTTCGCCGACCCCAGGCGATCCTCCTAAGGATTTATTCATCCGAACCGGCTGTCCTTTGGGCAAATGTATGGTTTCTCGAACTTGGGGAGGTGTGGGCAGACCATATCTTCTTTGCGCCTTTTCCGGGCTTAACGGCCTGCCTCTGCTGGCCCGGGAGGTCATGTGGCTTTGGGGCATGATCCCCTTTCGGATTTCCTGCTTGGCCCTATCTTGGCTGGTATATCTGAAGACTCTGCGTTCGGCCGCAAGCGCGCGAACCTTTGTGGCCTTGTCGCGCATGAGGTCCCGGCGAAGAATTTCAGGATTCACCTTATGACCCGCCTTCAGGGAGGGACTCCTCATGGCCCGGGCAGCCGCCTTTCCCGCTACCCCGCCTTCCGCCTGCATGGGGAGAAAAGCGGTAGCGGCTGCCAATACCAGGGCGCCTATCAAGTAACGGATCATAGCTAACCTCCTTTAAATTTATATTCTGCGCCCTGCCCGGGTTAGCAGGAACCAGGCGATGCGAAAGGGCGCACGGATCAGGTCACAGATAAGGAAGGAGACGACATTGGCGAAAATCCTTCCGCCCAAGAGAAGGCGGAAAATGGAAAAGACGAAAACAACAAACAGAAGCACGAGCATCCATCCCGGGAAGGCATCAAGGAGGGAGTCCATAAAAGGCCCCAGCAGAGCAATCAGAATTATAATGAATACCAATTTCAGAGCCGCCTTCCGTAATCCAACGATCATCATGAAGCCGGCAATAATTAGGATAAGGAGCCAGGCTTCTTCCGGCATGAACCATAGCCACCCGCTGAGCATTCTTTAATTCTCCTTCCTTTTATCGATTGCGGAGTTTCGCCTCCCAGGCAGCCCGACCGCACCCGGAAAGCCCTAAGTTTGAAGAAGAGATTTTCAAAATTCCTTCGCCCAGCAATCGCGCAGCGAATGCAGGAATCCATTTAAAAGGGAGCAACCTGCTTACCATTAGGCGGAGGAGGGATACTCGGAAGGCCGAAAATTCTCTGTCAATGGATTCCCCTTAGCAGTGGGTTAAGGCTTGCCCATTTGCCTTTTTTCTTTATCTGGCGGAAGGATCTTCGGTTCTTGTAAGCGGTAATGATAACTCCGTCCGCCGGCCTTACCAAAAGAGTGGCCCCCTCCAACTTTGATAACCTATCCCTGCGCCGGAACTCATCGGGAATATCCTTTCTCCTTAAGGTGTAAAAAGTGACCCCCGTGCGATGGATTTTGCAACCGAGTCTCATCACCATTTCGATATCCGAAACCTTTATCCCCCTTTGCGCAAATCTTCTTTCCGCATGATCGGTTACTAGCATGGAAGCCTCCTTTGGTTGGACTTTGCTATGAAGCCTTAAGCAACTGATTTGCCCCAGCCGTCCTTTGGTTCGCTTGGGTGATTTTTGCGGTTTTCTCCCTGATGAACGAAGTTTACTAAGCACCTCCATTTATCCAGCACGAACCTCCTTAAAAACAAAAAGACCGGAATGGACGGGCCTCCCGGTCTTTTTTATAGTTGATAGGCTTTCATCTTGGCTCCTGCCTTGCACACCTAGGGGCAGGATTCGTTCGCTCATCTCTGGTCGGTGTCACCAAAGCCCATCAAGGCTTCTGTCCCCAGGCTTCCCCACTGCGCCCGGATAGCCCGAAGCTGCCAGGCCATTCAACTACTAAACCTCCATTTGGACCCTCCTTGCTGGGAATTTCATGTTATCCTAAGGCAACTCGATCACCAATTTCATTTGTGACGGAAGCGAGATATCTTCTATAAAAAGGTAGAGAAAATGGGGAAATGATAAGGAATGAGCAGGATATTAATCGATTTTGAGCTCCCCAAGCATCTGGAAAGGGGAGATGGATTAGGGTTCCTATCGGGAAAAATTCGGCGAATAATATTCTATAAAATCATCCCTCCTAGCTGTCCCCAGCACATGCTAAGGCAGGATTTGTTTGACTCCTCTTTTGCCGGTGTCGCTTTACTACCCAAACATCAGTGTTGACTGCTGGTCCCCCAATTGCTATAGAGGCCCGCAAAAGTAATGCAATGGAGCCCAACCTTTTTGGCCCGTATTTATGGACTCTTACCGTTAGCTGTCTGTTGCATTATTTATATTGCTCCTTATAAAAGTTCGATTTTAAGCGTAACATAAAAGGCCATCCTTATGGATGTCCTCTCATCCTCAAAATACCGGCTTGAATATGGTTATCTGTTATTTGGCTAACTTTCGGTAAATATCACATAACCGATTGTTTGCACGGACTCTTAGAATCCTTTTCCACTGCTCCTCGCGTTTTGATAATGGCAAAACATACTCCCCAAATCTGGGTGTGGCTTGAAATTGTCCTTCTTGATCTTTCACAAAATATTCAGTGCTACTTCTTAGGTAACAACCCTCTTCGAGTTCCATAAGTAGTTTTTTGGTAAGTTTTCTCACTTCGGCCACTCGAGAAATTGAAATCCGCTCTTTGTCCATTTTAAATCCTCCTGCAACATTTCTCGGGATGAAATCCTCCCAACCTAAATTGTGCTTTACAGATTTTAATTCATCATTGCGGTAATCATTTCTTTTCCGTTTTAGAAGCAAAACCCTACGATCCCATCCCTCCCCTGTGTTTCATTTAGTAATCAAGTAAACACAGGAACTTCGAGAAAGATGTGACTATAAAATCCCTTTGCTATCAAGAATCTGAAAAGTGGTTCTTCGATTTCTGGCCCACCAAGGAAAGCAAAAAGCACTTTCAGTTGGGTCAAATATTGCTCTGCACCACCCTTCGTGAAGCCGCAAGACCCATTGTCCTTTGACTCTCAGAAATTCCGCACCCGGAAAACTTCCTTCAATCTCTGCGCTAAATCCTGTTTCAAGAATAATTCGGTCTGACCCCCCTCCTTGCTCAATGAGGATAGCCTATTCTAATCCGCCAATTTCAGGTTTTATGATTGGATGCATTCCTCCCTTCATAGAATTTCAAGACCTGGATCTGCTAATTTAGCGGTATAAGCCGGTCTTCCCACCTGACATATGGGGCGTGGCGCACCTGCGAATCAATATGGGCATCGATCAAGGATCCTGCCCATGATTCAAGTGCACACCTTACAGAACCTGGCACTTGGGGGTGTTGGATCATTTGGGTGACATCGTTAAAAATGTGGAAATATGTGCTCGTTTCACTGTAAGGATTTTCCTCCGCCATTGGTAGATGATTTTTTAGGCGCCTATGAATGAAATTATAAATGTTCTTCCGATGCGCTCCGATTTGTCTCGCCGCCATCCAATGAATAGCATTGATGGCTAAACCAACTTCGGTACTATCTAATGTTATTTTCCGCATGCGATCTCGCACCTCGACAAGCGTTATCGGAGGCCTAAAGGCATCTGAGTAATTTTTTAGCATACTCCTAATTGTGGAACCATTTTTGCAGATTAGCCTGTATAAGAATGCAATCACTTGGGGATAGCTATTAGGGGAATAAATATCGCAGTTGCTAAATTCGATGCCAAACTGAAAATAGTCGCCGGGAACAGGTTCTTCTTTAAAAGTACTCAATCTTCTAAGATGGAGCGAGTATCCGATAAGCCTTATCTCAAGGAGACTATCTTTTTCCGGGAAAGCCTGAGAGTAAGATTCGAGGAACGCGTGATGATAAATGGGTAAGGCTTTTGGGGGTGTTATTGCTTCCAAGGCCTGGTTTGTTTCATCGATCCAGCAGAGTATTTTCGTTTTTTTCTTTTTCTCCAGCAAATTATTCAGGATAGGGATTACATAATTTTTCGGGCAGATATACTGAATGAAACTTTCAGGGACATTCAAATTCCCTAATAGGTCCTCCAACCCTTTGGAGGAAAAATTATAACGATCATCTCCCATTTCAATTTTTACGTTGTTCCCATCCTCGATAAACCTGCAATTTCCAAGCATTAGGGGGAGGTTTCGGCGAGGCCGCCGAGCAAAATAGTCTATTGCGGCATTTATGGATTCAAACTTTTCATCGCGCTTTCTGTAATCCACCACAATGGGAATATTCTGATTTTTGGTTTTCTTAATGTATTTCTTGGTTGTTGCCATAATATTGCTCCTCTTTTCTCATCTTGATTGTCCTATGAGCTATGAGCAACTAAATTACCAATTTAATTCTTTCTTTATCTCCTCCACAAGGCTAATTAGCGTCTGGTGATCATTCGAAGAGCGTTCTCCCGTTCCTCCCGCTATTCGGAGGTCATTCCAACGTTCCTTCGGGTATATTTTTCGGATTTTAGGCCATAATGTCTTGCGAATCTGCTGTTCATTGACTTCACTCTTCTTCCACAATTGCTGTAAAATAAATGTCTGATCAGGGGCTGTTAAAGCGGGCCTTCCTCCACGTATGACATGGATCTCAAAAGCCTTCATCAAGATATCTTGTTTCTCGTTAAGCTTGGCGGCGACTTCTCCAAAAAAGATCTTCAAGGGCCAAGTAGATCGGCTAAAGGGTGCCCTAATCCATTTATTATTGATTACTCTTGTGGTCCTGGTTTTTTCTATCTTTAGCCCATTTCTATTGGCAAATTGCGTAAATGCACTCTGGTTCTTTGGAACCAGTCTTGTGAACGCAACGTCTTCATCTTTTGCCTTTAGAAACTCGCTCTGCTCCTGAATCAGGAATTTCGCCATGACCCTTAATGCCCTGCGCCTTGCAGCAATTAATTGCGTTAATTGAGGACCGGTCACTGAAAAACGGCTGGACAAGGGAAAATGAACTTTTTTCGCCACGTATTGGCTATGGATGTGAAGTCTATCGAGGAAGCCAAGATTAATTCGATAATCAATTTGACCATCTTCCTTTAAGAAAAAGATGAGATCCACTTCCGAACGAGTGCTTAGATCGATCTCGCGCTCCGGATTCATTTTGCCAGTAAATTGCTCAAAGATATTAGAAAACCACGCCCTTAGCTCTGGCTCCATCTCGGTGAAGGGCGGAAGTCGATCGGGAGCTTGCCATTTCTCAAGATTCTTTTCAATTTTCTCTCTAAGTTTATAGTCTTGAGATGGCCAAAAACGTTCTTCTAATTTCCTAAAGGCGTAGGTGAAGAAAGATTCACAGGCGTCAGGCAGATGGGGCTCAGCATCATTTGAATTTCCGGTTTCAATATCGTCTAGTTTCATGCAGGGCCGATCATAACAGTCAACCACATCCTTCTCTTCTTCCCCCTGAACCTTTGTTCCAACCCATCTTTTTCCCGGAGTTTCCCCTATTATCTCAACGAATGGCAGAGCCCAAAGGGCGGACTCATAATTAATTTCAATTTCCTGAAGAGATGCTTCCAATATGGCACTCTGGGCTAACGTATAACCTCTTTTTTTCTTCTTTTTGGGGGGCGGGCCCCCTGGCTTTTTTATCGGCCATCTATCTTCTTTTAATTTATTATTTCTTTTAACATCAGGGCTTCCCATGTTCCCCCCCCGCTTGCTACTGATATCGTATTTGACCGGCGATAATCTTTTCCTTCAATCCCTTGAGATAGTCAGTCTCCTGGTATAGGGCTGCCTCGGCCAGATTCTGTGCCAACCTCCTGAAACTCAAACGGCTGAGAAAACCTTCGCCGGCTAGAGCCGCCTGAAGCAATGTGCGCCATTCGATTTTTGGAGCTAGATGTACCATGGAGCGCAAAACAACCTCGAAATGGTGATCCGCAACTCGACTGTTGGCGTTGTAAATCTTTTGTAGCACATGGAGTAGGTACTCTGTAGCTGCAAGCGGGCTCACTTTCTGATTAAAAAGCTTTTTTATCGAAATCTTTTGATTGTTCTGCAACGTCCTGGTAAAGAAAACTCGCTGCCCCATTTGAACGGAGAAAACCTCGTTTTCCCTAACCACACTCTTTATCTTGTGTTCATCAAGTTTGTAAACCGTTGTGCCATCTGTTTGCGATTCCTCTACGAAATCGATCTTCCCATCCTTACGAAGCCTTTCCTCCATTTCCAGAGACCATCCGGCCACGGGATCAATATCCACCAATGGGAGACGCTGCTTTTTTCCTTCTCCAGTAATTTCCAGCCACCTAAATCCACTGGGGCTCTTGATGATCTGCGCATCGCCCGTGATGGATGACTTGACAGGTTCTTCGATCGTGCCCATGAAGAAGGCTCTTCTAGCCACTTGCAGCCCTTGGCTGATGCCCTGTCCGGCTATGCCTCCGGTATGAAAAGTTCTTAGGGTTAGCTGGGTTCCAGGCTCACCAATCGACTGCGCGCCGATAATTCCAGCGGGGTAACCGAAGGAAGGTTCTTTACCAGTAGACAAATCTAAACCGTAACATTTCTGGCAAATCCTCCAAACCTGGGGGATCTGGATTTTTTCTTTTCCCTTCCAAGCCTTGAACTTTATTTGGGCTCTAAGCTCATCAAGACGAAATTCCTGCAGCGATTCATCCATCTTGAGCTGATTTAACCGGACCTTTCCGATTTCAAAGCGATCGTTTTCAGTCAGGATTGTTCCTGCCTGGATGGGCGGCATTCCTGGAAGCTGAATATCTTCCCCCAGCAAAGCATCCGTCGGCCAGTCCAACAGTGAATATTCTTCTTCTCGGAAGACCTCAATTGCCGGAATATGATGCCTGGCTATTTTTAAAAGGTTCGCCTGATCAAGAGGTGTTCCCAGAATTAAACCAAGTTCGTTAATTGGTGAGGCGAGGATTCTTCCATTCCATTGATTAAGAAAGCTTTTCCAAAGCACGGAATTTTGGTCCAGAGCCTGGCACGTGATTGGAGAACGGATCTTTACCCACGTTACCCCTGAGTCACTCAATTTCTTGGCCATCTCCGGTCCGATCGTAGTATTTTTGGGGATTTTTTCACCCGCCAAGGTGATATCATCGGCCAAATAACGCCCCTCGAGCCGCTGGCCGAGAGCAATAGTGCCCCCATCGGGGTCTTCAAAAGTGGTTATCCACAGCCCATTTTCCGTCTCACAATCTTCTTCCACGATATAATCCCCATGGGTCGCCTGAACTAAAATGTTTGTGAGGTCCCCTGCTGGCCCTGTCATTAACCCTTTATCGCTGAGGCCATGCCGGGCTCCATGGCAAGAGACGAAATACTCAAGGGGAGACATCCCCCGAATCAAATTAGATAAAATGGGATATGAAGTATATCGCCCTCCAGGCCTCAACATAATTCCCCGCATCCCCGCAATCTGATTCAATTCAACTTTCGCAGCCCGGGATTTAAGTAGTACATCCAGCGCACTTTTCGACGGAATCCTAGCCTCCAAAAGGTCGATCACTTCCTTGGTCCGATCGATCCAAAATTGGACTCTTTCCTCTTCGAAAGGCAAGAGGGAGGAATTGTATCTGTCTATGTGGGTCAAAATAAGGTCTTGCAAATCTTCATCTATAATAAAATCCTCAAGGCTCAGGGTAAAACCACAACGTTTCAAAATATCTCGGAATTCTTTTGACTTTTGCTGTACAATCTTCCGAAACTCTTCTGGCCCCTTTTTATACGCTTCATTGAAGGTTTCATAGAGGCTTGGTTGTATTGATCCCCGCCCCGAAAGATAATGGGCTAGGGTCCAATCTTTACCATGATCAACTAGGAGACGCCCATGCCCCGGCGAACGAAGGGCGTGTGATGGCAGCATCCTTCTAGCTTCACTCATTGAATTTTCCAGCATCGGGACGTGAACCGCCATGGTGTCACCATCAAAGTCGGCATTAAACGGCGAGCAGATAGACGGATTCAAGTGCAGTACGTCATCCTGTGGATAAAATTTTGGGATGAAGGCCAGGATGCTGAGCCGATGGAGGCTGGGAGCCCGATTAAGTAACACATAATGTTCACCGGCAATTTCGTCTAACCAAGCCCGAACTTTCGCTTCATTTTCACTCTCACTGATGAAGGTTTTGGCCATTTCGATACGAACGGAATCAGGTATTCTTCTGCTCTTAGGAGGATTATATGGGTTGCCATCGAGGTCCAGGATTTCTTCATCTGTAGGGATTGTGGTAAGACACTTGGCAATTAGCCCATCTCGAAATAGGACTTTCCCCATCCTATACGGTAAACCGACCTGATCGAGCCCAAGTTCAGGGTCAGGAACAATAACTGCCCTGCCTGAGAAATCGACCCTCTTGCCCAGTAAATGCTCCCGGAATATGCTCTCCTTGCCAGAGTCATGGCCTGCAAGGCAGGATAGAACACTTTCCATCAACCTTCCAGAGGAGGTTCGGATGGGGTCTTCCAGGATATCCGGGATCTTGTCATTGACCAAAAATCCATGCACCAGGTATGCAAGTTTCTTTTCCTCACTGCCAACGATCCATTCGGCAAAAGACGGTAGTGCCTTATTCGCAATTTTCTTTTTAAATTCCTTAATTGCTTCATTCTTCAGGACGATGCGCTCATAATGAACGTTCAAGTCATTTTCATATCTTGGATGATGGGTCTTGAAGTGTCGGCCCCTTCTCTCATATCGGAGGTTTTTCGGTAAGACATAGAGGTTTCCGATAAAGAATGCTTCTTTTGGATGATAACCTTTTTCCAGAAGGGTTTTAACCAGCTCTAACTGTCTCCCCGTACCCTGTTGCTTTTGGACATTTTCCAGCCGGTTTTTCATTTTGCTTAAATCCATCAATCTGAAATGTTCAAATAGTTCTTCGGGGTCCAGACTATATTTTGATGTCGGATCAAGTACCCATTTGAATTTCATCATTTCATTCCTTGGAAAATTAGTGGCAACCTGTTCGGCCAGAGCATGGCGGTCTACCTTCTCTGGTTTTGCGACCGTTTCCAGCCAATCGATGAGGTCATCAACGGTTTGGAGTCGTGAACGGTCCTCCCACGCTCTTTTCCAGAATTCTTCCCATTTAATGACCTTTTTAGGAAATAGGTTGATTACAACTCGTTGAAAGGCTGTCTCTAATTCGTCGGCAATACGCTTGTCCTGGTCATCGTATGTTACCTCTAAGGCCGAACGAAATAAGAAACCCTCCCAGTCCAGGAGGACTTCAAGACAACGACGGAACAAGGGATTATCGATCGGTGTGCATAGTTCGATAATTGAAGAGGATTCCTTAGCCTGCTCTCGAAGGGTCTTCTTTGGCGAGAAAGGGTCGCCAAGCATATCCGACCAAAGGCCACTCTCATGAATACCACCGGTCCTGGATACGACGCTTTCTCTCGCCCACTTTTTCCTCTCCTGATCTGAGGCAATCCTGATCTTAATTCCAGAAAGTCTGGGCCAACTAGGCCCGCCCAACTTAACAAGGGAAACGGCTTTTCCCCACTCATCGATGCCTTGTACGTCCAGCCCCAGGGCGCGGCAATAGAAAACGAGGCCTTTAAAAGCGCGATGTTCCCGTTGGTGGGCCTCCAAGGGAGCATAGGAAAGTTGATATTGGCCGGAACCAAGCTTCGTGACACTGAAACCAAATTGGTAAGCAATACGTCGCAATCCATTTTCATCCGGGCAGGTTATCGTAAGCTCTTCATTCTCTTTAATCGTCCATCCCTTTCCATCTGCGTGCTTCTTGATATGTATCAGGGCTTCCTCCTTTGATCTTTCAATACCGAGGATGTACTCCGAAAGCATCGCTCGAAGATGCTCTGCGTCGGACTTCATGGATAGTAATTCGTCCAGAA
Source organism: Deltaproteobacteria bacterium (assembly GCA_016875155.1). The sequence goes on from VGSD01000001.1 coordinate 19,033, forward strand.
TATGCCAGGCGCCATGACCCATTAACGCCCAGACTTCCATTTCCCCGAGACGCTGCGCCTTCTTTCCCCGTGCCCTCTGGTGGGCCCAAATTTCAAGGATATCAGGATGGCCTGGTAGAGAGGGAATGGCCGGTTGTCCATACGTAGGGTCCAAATAGGCCTCATCCCGGACCTTCAACTTTTTCTCCGCCAGATGGTCAAGTTTTAAGAAATATTGATATCCAACAGTCATTGGCCGATGTTGACTTTCATGCTGACCAATTGGGATTTCCTCCCCATCCTTCCAGAAAAAGAGAAGTTGCTGGTGGCTCAATTGATTTTCCGCCAATCGCTCTTTGATTTTCTCCCACGTCCAGTCTGTGGAGAAAGGGGCCACTTTTATTTCTTCTTTTTTATAAGCCGCTAGCCAGCCCAGGGCGGTTTCATAAAGCTGTCCCATATTCATACGGCCCGTAATGGTTAAGGGATTAATTATGATGTCTAGGTGGGTGTGTGCATATGGAACTTGGCAATTTTGATCCTCGCAGCGGTTTATTTTCGTCTTGAAGTAAGGCATTTCCCTTTCTTCAATGATCTGCGAGACAACGCCCTTGTTGCCATGACGGCCTGTGAGCTTATCTCCCTTGCGCAAGGAATGTTCCTTTTCGATGAGGATACGTACACGCCTTGAGACCGGTCGCGGTAAATCCCGTTCAACCCATGACACCTCCTTTACCACCCCGAAGCTGTCATCTGGCGAAAAGAGGGAATCGTTGGCCATGTTACTTAGATTTTCTTTCCATTGCCTGCGCCCCCTCCGCTTAAGATACGTAGCCATTAACATCTGCGTGCCATATTCTTCGTCTATTAAAACAGGCCTTTCCCTTTCTGCGAGCGGCCTCAATTTGCTCACTAGCAGCGTGCCCTTCTTGATGGAAGTTCCCACCTTGATAACGCCGTCAGGGTCTAGGAGATCTCTCTCTTCTTCCCGGATATGTTCGTTTTCCCTGCTAATTTTTTCCCCATGATATTCATCAACAATGATTTCTTCCCCTTCCACATGAGTCAGAATCTTTTCACGAGCAAGCCGCCCGTTTACCACGATGGCATCTTCATAGGTCAAGAAATCCCATGGGAGGTATCCCACAAGAAGATTTTTTCCAAAGCAAAACCGGCCATTGACGATAAAGGGACAATCTTTGCCGAATTGGGAAGCAATGATATTTTCAAAGTCTGTTTGAATCATAGGCGGTTCCGGACGGTTCAGAGGCAAAGCCTGCTTTATCATATTAGCGCCCATGAGGGCCCGGTTAGCGTCATTATGTTGTATAAAGGGAATCAGTGCCGCTGCGTAACCCAGAAAACTGGTAGGCTTCAGGGTTTCATGGGTATATTGTTGATCCGTCGAAAGGAGGGTCATTTCCTCTTTATCTGTCTTAGCAAATCTTAACATTTCGAAAAAGCCGCAACCGGCAAAGAGCATTAAACTTTTTTCCTCTTCATAGGGGTCAAGAAAAACCTTTTTTCCAGTCTCTTTGTCTCTTAAACATACCTCAATCAATCCCTGGTCGTTAATCCTAACGTCCTGAGCGAGATGAACATTAAATCCTAAATCCTCCCCCTGAGGGCTTTCAACTGGGCATAGCCGACCGAAATCCGTCGGGTGAACGTCGCGTTTATCGAGCAGCAGAGCCTTTTCGGGGAATCCATCAGGGCCGCGCATGGTTAACCGCCGCTTCTGACTGATCTCAGCGATTGGATTACAGGTATCAAGAAGCTGAAAAAGCTCAGACCCTTTATAAAATTGATCGATCCAGGGCTGAAACATGTAGTGGGGGATAAAATCATCAACATGATCGTCGGTAAACTTCAAATTTTTCACTCCCCCCATCCACTCTCCTCGAGCCAGCCATTGCTCCTGGACGTATTTATGCATATTTAGAACGGCATCGTTAAGGATTTCAAATAGAAAATCGCCGATTCGTTTCACCTTTCGGTTTTTTAGGGAACGATCATCGGTTTGGGGGATCTTTCCATCATAAAAGAGATCCATGATGGCCTTAAGCTCTTCCATTTTGAGCTTACTGTTTGTCTCGTCGATTTTTTCAGTCAAGCCCCGGAGTAGGTCGGCCATCTGTCTTTTGCCAAGAAAAGACATGTCGCAATGAATGGAGTCCACTATTTCCTTCATTTGGTCGCGAGAAATCTCTTTATCATGGCCGATTTTTCCTGAAAACAGCTGAAGGTCTCCTTCGGGGCGGATAACCACTTTCAATACAATTCTCTTGCCAATTGCCGGCAATATTTGACAAGTGATCACCTTTCGCTCTTCCGAATCCTTTTCGCTCAGGTAGATTCCTGGAGAGGGAGCAAGCTGCATTGTCAAAGTGAACCGATTGGCAACTTTTTTCCGATTCGACTCTATTATGAATTCACTGTCCTTGGTAGGGGCGGGAATACTTGCCATTAAGCGTTGGAATTTAAATGAGCCGTTGGTTACAAATTTTCCCTTTATCGAAAAGGTAAACAAGAGGTTCCGGAAATAAGTCCAATTCGCCTTAATACAATCTTCTGGACTACCGGAAGCTCCTTCAAGCTCCCACTCCGATATGCACAGCTGATGATCATCATCAAGGGGAATGCAACCAAGCTCACCAATGATACGCGGGCATGAGAACTCAGAGGGAGCTTCCAGCTGCGAGAAGAATCGAATAAAAGAATCATACTGCATGGAAAGCCAATCAGGCTTTTTGGCAATACCTGTAGGACTCATAGGATCTCCTGCTCAATTATGTTTTCGAGATGACATCAATTTTAGCCCTGCCAAATCTTGATTCAATTTCTTCCGAAAGAGATTTTATGACACTCCCTTTTTTACCAATAACTTTTCCCGGTGTTTGGCTATAAATTTTCACTTTTATTGGTTCTCCCATCTGAACCGCAATCTCACCTGGTTTCGCCGGAACAAAATCAGAGATAAATTTCTTGATTTCTTCTTCTTTGGTAGGATGAGTCTCCTCTTTCGTAAGATGAAAAGCAAGTAATGAATCGCTGAATATTATTCCCCGGACCGTGTGTGTTGCAGCCTCAAGAATATTTATTGCCCTCTTTTCGCTGATAGTCAGCCCTCCCCTCTTCGGATGAACACAGTCATTCCTAAGTTTAAAAATATCTTCGATCTCTTCTTCAATATTTTTATCAAGGATTTTCATTGATCGCAAAATATTCAATTTTTTTCCCATCGTAATCGTTTCAACGCTCTCTTTATCCAAAAATAACTTCACGATTGGATCGTTCCGCCTATCGTTGATTAGTTTGTCCATCAATGTCTCGATACCCAGGGCGGACTGGATGATGACCTCCGCATAATGAGTTATATCGTGACGAGATAAAATGGTGCGAACTGACCAGCTGTCTTCCCTCATGGTTAAGAAATAATAGGCTTTCCTTAAGTAATGAATTACATCTTCAAAATAGGGTGGACCCGCACTGCGGATGTCGCTCTCTAAATTGAGTATTTCTCTCCAAACTTCTCCTGCTTTGCTCTGTTGTAAGGCGGTCAGGAGGATCTCTTTCAACGTCTGATAATAACCGAGATAATTCTTATCCGCTTCCTCAAATTCCTTGACAAAATAATCGAAAGCCCCCTCAGCGAAGCACTTCCGTTGGTATTTGATTGTATCTTCTCCGGTGAAAATTACCACAGGAAGGTCAAGCCTTTTTCCCTTAATTTCATTCAATAATGCTATCCCATCTTCGGGATCAGAAGGGAGCTTCAAATCCAGGAGAACAGCCCCAATGCTTAAATTCCCTAAGTTTCCCAAAGCCTCCTCTTTACTGGCTGCATACAATACATTCTCTCTCAGAATGGCGTCAAACAAAAATTTCCAACCAACAGATTCATACTCATCGTCGATCAACAGCACTTTCTTCCCCAATTCAGAGAGTAACTTCGTTAACTCATTTTTCGGCCGGCTCTTTAATTTTTTCCTGAAGGGGATGCTCTTTCTAATGTAACTATCGACATCAATTACTATCCCGGCGTGACCCATTTTATCCCTCAAGGCCTTTGCTACATTGATAAATTGGTCTTCGGCGAGGTCACCGCTATTAAAGGCGCCGACCAGTATTCTCATGGATGCCTTATGAGCCTTAAACAAGTGGGCAAATTCCCTGTCCGCTTCTTTCTGATCCAATGCATAGGCTCGATTTAGAACTTCTTCCAAATCATTTCTTTTTGCCATGGTTCCCTCCCCTTTTTAATTTGAATATCTTTGCCAAATCACTCAAACTTATGGGAAGCTGATAGAAATCATAATATGAATCTGGTTCTAAGAGGATTCTATATTTTTCACTTCTATTCCGCAGTTGCTCCAGACTTTGAAAGGAAATAATGCTGATTTTGCGCCTTGTTTGCTCCTTTTCGATGTGTTCTCGAATGTTCTCATATATTGGGAGCAGCAATTCAAGACCGTCGTATGAAACGCTCGCGCCCTCATGCTGATAGGAAAAATTTGCATTGATTAAAATGTTGTATTTATGGGCATTTTTCTTGAGAAAGCTGTGCAGTTGTTCGGGATTTCTCGCCAAGTTATCAGAAAGTAACTCTATTTCATCTTTACTTCTTTGAAAATAATCGACAAAAACAGAAATAAATACTGCTGATAGTAATGGATGTCTTTCGATGATTAAAATTTGCGATTTTGCCCTCATTGCTTATATCTTCCTGTTAATCGGATCTGGCATTCAGATAGGATTCGCCGCATGTTATTGTACGTCGTGTCAAGAAGGGTCGCCATTTCCCTGGCAGTTATACGACGCTGATGCTCGCGCCGCCACCGCGATTCGATCAGCAGCAGGATCTCCCGCCGGATTTGGCTCTTAGCAGCAAAGGTATCCTTCAAATCTTGCCATTTGATTTTTCCGAGAAAAATCTGATCGATTAAGGCCGGAACATCAGGAAAGACAGGACGATTAGGCTTGTCATTTTGAGTAAGATCTGGAAAATTGATCGTCTGGAGGATATTTTCTTCGGCTAATGCTACAGCCCGGTGAATCACATTTTCCAATTCCCGGATATTACCGGGCCAGGTATACCCCACCAATAGGGACTTTACATCATCACGTAGAATGGGAAGTATTTTCTTTCCCGATTCGAGATTTGCTTTTTCCACGAAGTATTTAAAAAGCAGAGGGATATCTTCCTTCCTTTCTCTCAGAGGGGGCACATGAATGGAAACGACATTCAATCGAAAAAAGAGATCTTCTCGGAAACGACTTTCCTGGATCATTTGTTTCAAATCCTTATTCGTAGCCGCTATGATCCGTGCACTTGAAATGATACTTTGATGACCACCGACACGTTCGAATTTCCTTTCTTGGAGAAATCGGAGCAGTTTGACCTGTACTTCGGGGGACATATCGGCGATTTCATCCAGAAAGAGGGTCCCTCGGTCACCGACCTCGAATTTTCCCTTTTTAGTAACGATGGCTCCGGTGAAGGCGCCTCTCTCGTGGCCGAACAGTTCACTTTCCAGGAGATCTTTCGGAATGGCTGCACAAACAATGGTTTGAAAGAGTTGATCCCTTCGCTTGCTAAGTCCGTGTATGGCACGAGCAACGAGCTCCTTGCCTGTCCCCGATTCACCGGTTATTAGAATGGTTACATCTTGATCTGCCACTTTATTAATCATCTCAGCGACCATTTTCATACCTGGGGTTTCGCCCACTACAAATCCGTATTTTTCAAGATTAGCCTTAATGGCAGATTCGGGGCTTTGGGTTAACCTATTGGATCGATATTTTTCGATCAACTGGTCAAGCCTATGGGCCAAATCCGAAAAATCACCATCGGTAATAGCCGCTTTTGCATACCGATAATCCGCCAGCGCATAATCTTCTGGCTGAAACTCGGCCTTATCCATGGTGCCCGTGATCATCATAACTGGTAAATCTGAAAAAAGAGCTTTAATCTTCTTAAGAGTTGGTTTTCCCAAATTGCCACCAGGGAATCGAATGTCCAGCATCACCACATCCGGCTGATAGGCCTCAATGATCTCAACCGCTTTGGAAGGGTCGGATTCACATTTAATTTCAAAACCATAGGAACTCAATTCTTTTCGAAAAATATCTTCCCATAACTCCAGCTCATCATCGATAAAGAGGACACGCTTACTCACCTTTAACCAACTCCTTCGCTTCTGAAAGGATTTCGGATACCTGACGAATCCTTTGAATACATTCGGAAAATGACATTAACAATTGCTCCTCTGATACTTTGTCTTTTTCGATGTGACCCAAATCTTTCATAATCTCTTTAAAAAGCTTCCTTAGGTCTTCACTTCGGGAAAGATCCACTTGGTTAATTAAATCCAGAAGATGCCCAGATTGAGCAACGCGTTTTTTGATTGAGGAGATGTTTAACTTTTTTCTAATAGTAGCATTATCCAGCGGCCTTTTCGGTAGGAAACGCTTGATAAGATTCAAAGAGGTCTCCATTGACATCCAAAGGTTGTCGAATCCGTGCTTGAATTCACGGATCTTCTCGATCAAGAATTGTTTTCTTACGCCTTCATCCGCAGCGCTTTCTAAACCGGGCTCCTCATACCTCATGGCCTGGTTTAGTGCACTCTTTATTTCATCCAAAGATGAAGGAAGTTTGATATAAAATATCCCTGAGGCCTCAAAGATTTCTTTGCCCCACATTTTCTTTAATCTATCCAAGCTGTCGAAACCATAAATCAAGATAGCCTTTCGATCCCCTTGAGCCCTGCGTTGATAAAGCAATTCCATATTCCGTTTTGGATTCTCGGACTTCCCGGGTGGACCATAAACGCTGAAAATCTCCAAGCCTTGGCAATCCGGATAGACGCTGTAGAAGATTTCTTTCATCAAATCATTCATGGGATCAGATCATCCAATTTTTTGATCTTAAATGGAAAGATCAGCTTTTTGCGGAAAGGAATATCCTCGGGGATTTTAAAGTCCATGCAGATTATTCGCTCGGTAGGAAATCCGTGATCCGCAAGCTTTACTGCGAAGCTGCTGCGGCATACAAACAGGGTTTTCCCGTCTTTGAGAAGGTCGCGAAGCGGGAACATGCCACCTAAGGCGCCGTCATACCGCCGGAACAGTTGATACCTATTTTTAAAAATCTGCAACATAACGTCTTTGAGGAGATCGTGATCCATTTCTATTACGATCTGTTTGTCCGCATTATTTCTAAAAACATCAACAGGGAGCGATAAAAAGTTCGGTTCCATGTTCTCCAGTCGGTTTTGGGAAATCTCATCTTTTAACTGGTCCACCCATTCGGCTATTTGTTCATCTACGGGATTTTCTTTTAATTTACCCTCTATGGCTTCCAGTAGGTGAACAATTTTACCGAACTGCTTCCCTGCACATTCCACGCAAAACTTTTTAAAAAAGCTCACCTGATTAATCAGGTGATTAATTGGCTCCGGAAAGCCTTTGAGCCGTTGATGATTGATCCACCATGGTAAATTACCGAATTTAAGGATTGTCACTCTTTATTACCCCAATTATATTATAATCGAGAGTAAATACTGCCTGATTCTTTAGACTTTCCTTAGAGGTAGGAGGGACGAGCTTAGCTTTATCGATGGCCACCTTTTCGCATTTTGTCATCAAATAATATTCCTGAATGGCACGAAAAATCACCGCTTTTTTAATTTCATCCTTGCTCTTTTTATTAATATATTGATTTATTCGATATCTCCAGAGATTTGACTTCAGATCGTCAAGATCTGGACCATCGGGCAACGAGGTGTATATGGCCATAGGAATCCTCAATCCCTTCTCTCTAAGTTCGTCCAGAACATCTATGCCGACTTTTTTCCCTTCTTTATCCAGCAAATCTAAGAGTACCATGGACGCTCTTTTCACGAATTCGAGATAAGCTTTCCCCTTAAAATCTGAATAATCCACAGATACAGAATAATCCTTCAATATATCCTTAACATTGCCCAATTCGTCAGCTTCGTCATCGATTAAAAGGATAGAAGCTTTATCATAATTCAAGTCTAACAAACAGGGTTGGAATCTTAATATTATTCTGTAATTCTTCTTAAAATGCTCACGATAATTTATCCGGAATAGTTCCAGGGGATAAATAAGCATTTCGTCCATGTATTGGTAAAGGCGCCTTGCCCCTTGCTCTTCACCCGGGCGGATCATTAATGCCCAGATTTCAAAGAATTGATGACGAATATCCAAAATATTCTCTTTCAATAATTGTGGTTTGATCACAGGTTCAAAATTAACTTCAACGCCAAGCTCGTGATAGGGTTCGACAATCCGCTTCTCAAAATAATAGCGCGCAATGTCAACAAGGTTTGAGGTATTCAGCCTGTTAAATTGAATAATCCAGTTGATCCTTCCCAGGAATGCTTCTGAAAACTGCAGACGGTCCTTTTCATCCTTTGCTTCTTGCTTTAATTGATTTTCGATTTTATGGCGTCTCTCCTCGGGCGAAACATCATCTGAGATTATGCCTTTGTTTGTTGTCATGATGATAAAGCAGTCCCGAAAGTAGACATCCCGTCCTCTGCCATCTTTGATCGTCCCCTCGAAGATCTTATAAAAAAGTTGAAGAACAGATGAATGCCCATGATCCAATTCATCGAAGATAATGATGTGCCGTGGATATAAACGGACCGGTTCAGTTAATATGCCACCAGCTTCACTCTCTACGTATCCTCTTCCGACACCAATGAGTTTGTTCACCGAGTGCTCGTCTTTGTATTCTGCAAGGTTGATCTGCAAAAACCTATAACCGGGTAGGATACCAGCTAATTGTCGACAGAGTTCTGTTTTGCCAACTCCACTGGGGCCAACGAATAGGAAAATCTGCCTCGGTCTGTCATCGATGCGCTTGGAGCCGTATACCATCAACGCAACGTCGACGACGCGCTGGATGGCCTCGTCCTGGCCAAAAATCAACTGGCGAAGTTTGTCCTTTATTCCAGTAATTTCCTGAGGTTTCCTCTCATCGAGCAACTGATCGTCCTGTAGGTAAATCTCGGAATTAAACGGCAGCGTGGATTCAATTATCGCTTTTATAAGGCAATCCAGTTGGGCGTTTCTGGCAACCTCGAATGAGTCCCTTATATTGTTCTGTTCTAACGCGGGACATATTTTTACGAAATGATGCCGTTCTAATTGCCCATAAATCCTTCGCAATTCCAAAAACAAGTCGGGTGCTCCCGATGAAGAGTTTTTTTGGGATTCCTCAATACTTTCTTCCAGTGATTTTTTACATGCAATAAATTCCCATTGATCAAGAAGAGAATTCTCTTTCCGGAAGGCTGTTGGTACGCGACAGCAGGAAAGAACAAAGAAAATTTTGTGATTATTCATATAAAAATTGCACATTTGCACAAGTCGCGAGTAAAATCCGCCAGGGTGCTCTCCGGCATGCGCAAGAAGATGTAAATTGGGAATCACAATATATTTTGTCATATCGGAATTAACGAGTTTCTTTATTTCCGCCGTTTCCTTTTTACAGGCCGGCCCTAATTTAAATAAAGATGAATTTTCCATATCCTCGAGACGTAATTTTCCGTCAAAAACGAGTGGCCACCTCAAGTATAAGATGCCCTGGCTGCTCTGCAAAAAAGCATCGATTTCCTTTGAGGTATCTTCTTCGATCATCCCGTAATAGAATTTACTCCGAGCCCCCGGCATGTTTATGGATTCCCTTTTGCGATTGAAAATTTCCAATCCTGAGTGATTTCACTGAGAATCTTTTCGACTTCCGCCATCCCTGCTCCTGAAAAATCATTCCAGAGATCAATAACTTGCTCTAATTCGAAAAAACCACTCATTTTTTCCGGAGCAAGTATTTACACTAGCATCTTTATGTAATTCTTATCAAAGGCCCCCAGCACACATTGGATACCTTTCGATTTCAAATAGTCCGAACAAACCTTGACATGTTACCGATGGTCCATAAGCTTCTTCTCAAACGCATCAATTTCTCTATTAAGATTTGCCGCAAATTCCTTTAACTCTTCAGGGAATTTCATCGCCGGAATTTTCAATTGTGCTTTCTTGATTAATTCCTTATATGAAGGGAATTTATTAAATTGATCCCAACGAAAGCGAATTTCAGGATCGTTCTTTAATTTTTCAATGCCCTCTATAATTCTTCCCTCTAAATCATTTGGCGGCGAAAACAAGGGGTTCTCTGACTTTGCCTGGCTGATCAAATCATAAGCCACCATTATTGTCATTAATTTTTCCCGAAGAAATAGGGCAATGTCCAGTCCTGGAAGAAATAATTTCCATAATCTGTCATAATAATCCCTGTAATCCTTCTCTCCGATTTTCTTCAGAAGTGGCAACAAACCCTCTGACCAAAAATACTCTTCTGCCTCGCGATGAAATAGGAGAGGTTCTGTTTGACACACCTTAGTTCTTCCTTCACATCTTTCTCTTTCAATAGACGATAGAATCACACTAATATGATCATTGGTCCTCTTACTTTTATGAGCGGCGATGCATATCCTCTCTTTCATCGTGCCGTTTATGATATTTTCTAACTTCTTTTTTAACCCACTATTTTCCTGATCAATATAAACCAGATTATAATCAAAATCCTCTTCCTTCACATCTACCTTGATAACTACCCCGTTCGTCCAAAATATTTCAGGAGCGTTTTGCCTTCTCATTTTTCCCCTAATAATTTTCCAAATTTCATTATCCACCGTACATACTATTATAATTAGCCTATCTTGCTCAAGTTTATCCATTATCAATAGTCCTCCTCACAGAGAAGATCGTTTGGGCTAACGCATATTTGTCTCCCTCGGCTATAAGATTTTCAAGTGCCCCTATAGGAATGTATCGCATACCTTGTTTCATATTCGGCGGCTCTCCTCGCCCTGAATCGATTAAAACAAACGGATATTTGTGCCTGGCCTTCTCTAAAAAATCGCCTTTAATTTTATCCAATATTCCCATGTGTATTATCAGGAAGGGAACATTATCATATTCCGAAAGAACTCTTTTCTGATCACCTTCAGAAATGACGTAGTCGTCCACAGGTATCAGAAAAATCCCCCTTTTTTCCAGCAGCTTCGCATAATTTGATGTATAAGATCCCCCACCCGCAATATCAAACACTTTATCATGCTGAGAATTCTTCCATAGTCTTTCGTCAATAATGACAACCTTAGTCATCGCAGATTCCATCACCTCACATACAAACAATTTCCTCTCTTCAGATTTTGTATAAAGATTTTCGAGAAGTTTTCCAAAGGAGTTACCTCCCGACGTATCATGGTAGTAAAAAGACGAGTCGAGGCAAATATGGCTATAAAACCCATGGTTATCGAATATTATCCAATCACCCCAGTTTTTGGGCGAAAAATTGATTAAGTCCTTTTTTACATAACACTTAAAGGGCATTTTCATTTGCCACTTCTCTTCCTGTCCGCCCCTTCCGCGGATTAATACTTGCTTGCTTCCATTAAATTTCGCCCTGACGTACAATTCATAGGCTTTGGTGACAAAACCTCTGGGATTTGAACTAATTGAGCCAAAAGGAATGACCTTGTCTGGGACACAGACTGGTTTGTGCCATTCGAGCCACCTGCAAGATTTCCAAGGATTGTTTTCTCGGGCGACTATTATCCTATACGGCAACTGGTCTCTGAATTTAGAGAGAATTTTGTCAATTTCCTCATAATCAGCTGTTCGAAAAATAATAAAACGGTGTGGGACTGTTTCATTTCTGGCAAATATTTCCTGTAATTGGTTTTGAGCGTAGCAGTATATCCCCTCATTGATATTCTCCAGGGAATTTGAGTCATGTTCTTCTTTTTTATCAACAATAATGCAGACTTCCTTTGGTTTTCTTAAATAAATACTTAGTTTCAAATTCTGTCCGCATGCTCCATTACTCATATTCTTAGCGCAATCGGCGTAACACTCAAACGCTACTAAGGGTGGGGAATTTTCTTTACCCTTTTGGATTACCGATAATTCGTCAACAGTAGCCTTTCTCAAAAAATTTGCAGATATTTTCATTTCCTTTACCCCCCAATCCTCCCGCACCAACTTTCCCTCTTCGTCAACGAACCGATTCTCTTGCAGAGATCGATGCAAACGATCTCTGACTGTTTCACCATTCTCATCTTTAATGAGACAATTTCCTATATTATCCGATAGGACAACTTTCCAGTAATCCTTATAATTGCTATCTTTAGATATATCAATAGTAAATACTAACGCCTTTTTTGTATTTGACCCCTTAATTTGGTTTTTTAAATGTTGCCCACCATATTTCGTGCTATTTCTAATAAAATTTTCAAAAATAGAATATAAAGCTTGGCGCCCAATAAGGCCATGGGGGATGGACGCAGAAATGCCTTTCGGTTGTTCATTAAAAACAATGCTCATGCAATCAGGCTCAATTTCTTTCTGTCCCTGCACATTTTTGTTGGGTAACAACCGCTGGCATTTTTCACGGTCACATTGCCCTTTTTCATTTATGCACCCTCTTTTATAAGTAAACCCTTCTGAACGACCTATATTATCTAAGAGAGCATCTTGACTCTTAAAATCATCGATAATTTCGGCAAGCCGCAAACTCTTTTCCCAAGAAGGGACCGTTGTGGCCATTTCAGCAATAAAGTCCATCCTCTGTTTGAGATAATCGATAAGGCTTGCCGACTTCTCGATTATCTTTTTCTGCTCACCATAATCTTCTTTCCTTGGCGACCACTCTTTTTTGGCTATATTCTTGTCTGCCCGTTCAATTTCTCTTTTCGTTAAGTTAGTCCAATAAGATAATACGTGTGAGCCGACATTATGGGACATGTTCCGACTCATAATCGCAGCTACGGCCGCTTTGGTGGAATGCTTCAATACATTCTGCTTTTGATTAGCTGCATTCGCCGTTTGAACAAAGAGAAAGTTAAGTTCGCGCAATAGTTCTTGGTTGTGCCAGGTGAGAATGTAATCACTAAGGTCAAAATAAAGATCGAACACCCCTTGAATTTCGTCCGAATAAGCTCCGCCTTCTAATTTTTCAGTACGTACCGGCAATAAAAAACGTGATCTTATATTTATTCGATCTTTCTTGTAGACCTTACTTCCATTTGGGCAGAAAACATACACCTTAGCTTGGTTTTTATGCCAAGCGTCTATTACGTCCTCGAAAGATGGATTGTTAAATTCATACTTCCAAGTCGCATCAATTTCCCCCCCCTTTATTTCCTTGAGAAAATAATGTTCTTCGGACCCTTCAAAGGCATGAAGATATTTAGGGGCGTGGGGATGGCCAGACCGCTGCTGTGCTTCGATTATCTGGCGGAGGCTCCAAAAGCCACCTGCCACAATATTAAGGACTTTTGGCAATAACGACAAAAGGATGTTCGGTACTTCATTGATGGTCTTTTTCTCTAATTCATTGAGAGCTTTAGTATAGACCTCATAAATGAGAGAGTGGAAGAGCAAAGGACCGAATTCGCGTGAGATACGCAGAAAGGTAACTGAATCTTCATTCAACCTATTTTTAAATTTTGTCGCGTTCTCGCCCTTTTCTCTATCAACAATGATAAACATCACACCCAATTTTTGACCAAGATAACCCAACGGGGTTGCAATAATGCCATCGTATTTTGCTGTAAAAAAAAGGCCTTCGACGAAATGGCGAAGGGCTTCACCTGCAAGATCAGGTTGGGTTTTAGCAGGGGGGGGATTATCTGGATCAAAAATTAAATTACGGCTTTCCCAGGCATTCCAGATATACCGCGTAATTCCGGTTTGCGTTCGCTGGATTACGTTCTGGAGCAAATACTGAGCCGCGGTTTTAAGTCCGTTATCCGTTAGGGGGGAACCTCTTTTGACAATTTTGGCCACTTGCTCATAAGCATCGTGGATTCTCCCATATTCTTCTTTATCGGGGACAAGCGCCTTGAAGTCCCTTAGATCCCTCTCAATCTTATCCCAATCGATCTCTGTTAAGGATTTTTCGGCTTTTCTTTGAAGGTCTATGTAGTCTACCGCCCGATATCGAAGCACTTTCTTTTTCGCATCGTAGAGCAGAGTGGGGAATTGGTAAGCTGAGCCCATTATCATTCGGCACTTATCATGAAGCTGATGCACCACTTCGTCAGGGTCAAGTAGGTCTTTGCGCCTAGGTGGAGGGACCTTGAAACACAGATGAGAAAACTTGCAAGGCCCACAAAAACCTCCATCTTCATAAGAGCCTCTCGGGAAGCAGTCAGGATCTTCCTGAGCGCTAAATATCTTAGATACCCTCTTCACATCCTTCGAGGAGACCGGAAGCGAGGGCGCTAAAGAATAAAAGCGAATAATGCCACGCAAGACCGGTTCGAACTTCGAATCGGTGCAGTTCTTATTTGCGCATCGATTGGAATCATACTCAAGAAAGAAAGGGGCATTACACTTAAAACACCTTTTCACCCATAGTGGGATATCGATCAGGGTTTCGATATAATTTTCCCCGTAGTCGCTTGTGACTTTTTTTTCTATCGGAATGATTTTAGGCTCCCATATACTTCCGCCTCTATTTAAACGTTTCAAAAAATCTTCACTAATTTTATCAACTTCCCCTTCAAATTCTTTTTTTAAGTCTGCTACGTCTTCTTCAAGTTGGCCGTAACAATGAATCTTTTTTTCATGACCATCTTGGGTATTGAGGTGAACCCTAAAACCTACCCAGAGATCCAAAACAGGTTTTAGCTCTCTGAATAGATTTCTTGTAAAATAGCCTTCGTAATTCAGGGAGAGAATGCTTCTCTCAAGGATATCCAGAGCTTGTGTGATTTCTTTTCTACTCACTCTCCCCATTCTCACCCTCCTTTTGGGAAATTGCTCCTAGGAGCACAGCTTATTGGATAATCACCGTGTCCTCGATTCGCAAGCCCAACCTTTCTTCTGGAATATATAGACCGGGTTCAATCGTCATCACCATTCCTTTTTCAAGTGGAGTATCCTTATTCCCTGGGTCATCTGGGGCCAGACCCACAAAATGGCCGATCTTATTGAGATAATAATTACCCAAACCATGTCTTGCAAACCCTTCTTTTGCTATTTCGGACAATATAGCCAGAGTGGTGCCCACATGGGCATTTCTAAGCACTTCTTGTTGAACCTCCTTGATTATCGCGTATAAGCTTTCTTGCTCATGGGCAAATCTGGCCGAGGTAGGGAAAGTCCTCGTGAAATCACAAACATAATAATCAAGAGCTGCGCAGATGTCGATTAATACCAAGCTTTGATCTGGCAGCCTATCCCGGTTCTGTCGGTAATAGGGAATCGCCGAGTTGCTTCCAGAGGCGACGAAGATATCATAAAATATATTAAAACCATTCTTGACAAGGTTCCTATAAATCTCCCCAGCTATCTGCGACTCAAGAACGCCGGGCTTGATCAATTCATGTAACTCTTCAAATATGGTCTTGATGATTCCTATACCCTTTTTTATAATTGCCACCTCTGAAGGTTCTTTGATCATCCGCATTCGTAATAGCTGCGATGGCAGAGGTTTGAAGGTTAATCCAGGGAAGGTACCGCGTAAAAGGTCGATCAACTCGGGAGATATGGGAGTTCGGGAATTTAAGGCGTAATCACAGTAAAGGGTAGATACTTTGTGCTCCGAAAGAAGGCGGATTAAATGTCGGGCGAGCTCACCGGAGGAAACACTTCGAACGTCTTGGATATCACAAGAAGTCTTTAAATGAGGATATTCAATTGGATTTGCTGCCACATATTCCTTATCTGTTTCCAGGGAAATAAGGGCAAACGTGTGGAAGGCATCCAGACCCGTGAGATAGTATAGATTTTCGTTGAAATGCTCTGCGCCTTTCCAGAGTAAGAGCCATCCCTGACCCACAGCTTTCCGCAGCCGGTTTCTTCTTTCGAGAAAATCATGTCGTGCGATTGAGTTCATGCAATTTTTCGAGCAAAGCTTGTCTTTGCGTATTCAGGATACTGCTCAAAAAAGTCGCGAACCGCAGTGCTTTTTGGATAAGGCTTTGCTCGAAATTTAGCACATTTTCTGAATTTGGGGAATAGGTAACCTTCTCAACCTCGGCCATAACTTCCTTAAAGACGTCCAGCGAAGTCTCATTAATTAACTTATTATAATCATTAACGATTTCGGAATATTGCCTTAAAACCTCATCACCCAAGGTACGCTTTTTTTCTCTTAGGACATTGGAAAGGGCATAGATTGCATATAAGGCAGGTTCAAACTGGCTAAGCGCGGCAGAAACGATGCGGAATAAGATCCGGACGCGTTCATCCTCGATTTGGTAAGGAATAAAAGAGTCCATATCAAAGTTTTTAAGCTCCTCCCGGGGAGGGGAAAACACCCGCAGGCGCCCAACTTCAATGTCATAAGCCAGAGGGGTATCCCTCATAATTGTTAAAATAGAGGTCAGGATATAAGGATCATATACTTTCATCTTTTCTAAAATAGATAATGTCTCCTTTACCTCCTCAAAGGTAATCCAGGGATTGAAAAAAATAAATTCCATTTTGAGCTCAGCGCCACTCTCCTTGATGATCCGTATCGCATCCAGGTTCTGGATTACCGTGGTTCCTTTGTTATACAGATCCAGAAGCCGCTGCACCCCAGCCTCAACGCCCAAGTAAACAAGTCCAGCTCCTTGTTTAACGGCCATATCCATTAAAGAAGGATCCTGAACAACACTATCAGCCCGGCAAGAGTAATCAATCCTATTTAATTTAAGATCTTCCTTTTTCAATAATGAAAATAAGTGCCTTACCCTTTTTTGGCCTAATCTCCCTGGCCCCAAGAAGTTATCGTCCACAAACCAAAGCTCATCGCAGCCGTAGTGGCCTTTGAGGCTTTTAATTTCCTCAACTACATTTTCAGGGGTTCTCGCCCGATAGACCTTGCCCTGAGGGGTGCCGTAAAAGGCGCAAACGCTACAGAATGAGCACTGTCCCGGGCAGCCTCTGCTGCTGGAGATCGCTGGCAGCCCACCCCGTTCTATTAACAGAGGCAATTTGTCCCTAGCCGGAAAAGGGAGAACATCAAGATTAGAAAGAAGAGGCCTAGGAGGCGTAGCCAATACCTGACCATCGCGGCGGAAAGCAATTCCCTTTATCGAGGGCCAACTTTCCGGCTCATTTAATTGGGCCACAAGCTCAAGCAGAGTTTCTTCCCCTTCAAAGCGGACGACAGTGTCAATCTCCGGATGTTTCCTCAAAATAGGCTCGTATAAAAATGTCGGATATTGCCCGCCAATACAAACGTGAACTTTCCTTGGCAGCGCCTTGATGCCTCGGATGACCTGGATGGCTGGGGAAAAGGCAAGGGGAGAAATGATGGAAACTCCCAGTAAATCAAAGTCTTTCGCCTTGATTGTTTCAATGGTTTTCTCCAAATTTAGGCCCTCTATCTGAGCATCCAGGATTTCAACCGGATAACCTTTAACCCTGAGATAAGCCGCCAAATATCCAATTCCCAGACTTTCGTGGAGGGTATAGAATTGAGCAAAAGACGCTTCGCGTAATTCAGGGGGACGTACAAGGAGAGTTTTAATCATTTAAGAATTCACCGCGGATTAAAAGCGATTATCAGATCATAGAGACCCATTTGGGGGTGATCATTGTCCTCATATAATTCCTTGTATTTATCTAAAATCTTTATGTTTTCAAAGCCAATTTGTTCGATCAATTCGGCTAAATTAGACGAAGATACAGGCCAGCCAGATATCGGAATACTTTCGTGTGGAAGGTTGTCAAATGGAGTGCCCGGTCGATTATGACAGTATTTAGCAGTGAATATACCGTTTCGAATTTTTATGGAAATCGGCTGGTTGTCAATATTTAAGAAAGCAATGCTTCTCTTGCTCAGTAGTTCATGGACTTCTCTGGCGGGAAGTCGAACAACCTTCATGATCCACTGCCGTCCCTCTGACCAGGCAATATCGAAGAAATAATATTTTTGGTCCTCATTTAAGGGTAAAGGCCTGCCTCCATTGAATACTCTAACAATTTGTCTCTTTTCTATCAAGCGTAATTCTTGCTTCCCTTCGTTTACCCGAAGCACTTCCTGCCAATTCTTATTGTCCAAAATTAATAAGCCGCCTGGGTTCAGCTTCGCCTTCATATTCCGCAAAGCGGCTAAGAGATCTGCTCCGTCAAGATGATAAATGCTGACTCCAAGGTTGATAATACAATCGAATTTTCCAACTACATTTTCGTCGAGATTTCTCCAGTCACTTTTGTAGAACCTCACCGCAGAAGCCCCGGCACTCTCAGCGTTCCTCTTAGTATGCATTAACATCCTTTCGCTGGCATCAGAGCAACTAACCATAAATCCATTTTTAGCCAGGTAAATGGCCACGGAACCAATGCCACAGGCGCAATCGAGAATAGAATAGATGTCGTGTTTTAATTTTCTCATAAAATGAGTAAGTTTTTCTGTCTGTTCAGGTTTGTAATAAACCGAGTCTATCATCTGAAACCATTCAGCAAACTGGTCATAGGCAGCAATTAAATCGTGTTTTTCGACATCATTCATCACTATTCACCCTTTTCCGCCATCAAGACAAAGGTATCATACGTGAATTCCCAATCATCGTCACCGAGGTTTTTGATGGACATATAAGCTTTCTGTTCATCCGATAGGGTTAGGATATCCTCCCTCAAAGATAACCTTAAACCCTTTCCGCTCTTTTGTGCCTTTTCCAGCCATAGATCGTATTTACCAGGATCAAGGTTTTTGATCTCTTCAATAATAATTTCATCCTTTCGATTGATGGTATCTAACCAGTTGTCCAAATTGTTCGAATGCCGGAAGGGTATGATAATCTTGGGGGTAAAATGGATTGCCCGGAGCATTTCCATATATTCGAAATAGGTGTGGTGGCGCACGGTGGTAGGATCGTGGATAGTCGAAGCAAATTCCCAAAAGTCCCTGACAGGTTCTGGAAAGAAAGCATCGAAAACGATCAGTTTTGCTCCTGGTTTGCTCACCTTCTGAATACCCTTCAGGGATTTCTGATAATCCTGGAAGTGGTGGACGGAGCCCCAGCAAACTGCAGTGTCAAAATATGATTCAGAAAAAGTTACCCCAATATCTTCTGCCCGGAGAACCATAAACTCAACATTGAAGTGTAAGACTTCGCGATTTGACACCAGATTCTTGGCGGGCTCCTCATTTTCGTCAATGTAAATCTTATTTGGATCAATGGCACAAATCTTCTGTACGCGGTTAGATAGAGCACGCCAAACTGTGCCTGACCCTGTTCCTACATCCAAAACTACATCATTAGGGCTGGGGGAGGCCAGTTTGGTCAAGGCATCAAGATATCTTTCCTGACCAGCCTGGCTGCGATAATATTCAGCTATATTCTTCATCTAAAAGATTCCCTTTTCATTATCGAAACCTTATAACTATCACACCCATGTTTAGCCAGAACTGCTATGAAGCCATAGGCGTCTTCGTGCGGGTTATCAGGATGGGAATTTTTGATGGTTGCCAGGGCCTCCTTCATGAGGTTTCCCCTTAAATCACCGCTGAATGTCCTTTCGAATTGAGATATGAAATCTACTCGATGAAGGAACGGCCTGAAGAGAATAAATTTGAACCCAGCCTTGAAGGCCATACTCATTTGCTCTTCAAAGGTATAACGTTTGATGATATGATACCTTGTGACCGGATCTTGCGCGTTGTTTTCTATAGCCCTTAAGAGTTCCCTATATTTTTTGGATTTTTCCTCCACGCAGATCCCGCCCCACAGCAGCTTACCTGTAGCCCTAAGGACCCGAAACGCGTCCCCAAATATCTTCCACGGATCAGAGACATTGTTTACTGTGCCGTAAAAACTGACAACATCGTATGAGCTATCCGCACAGGGGAATCCTGATTTTTCTTCCCAGATTCCGAAAGTTAATGCATTGCCAACATACCTTCTCAACTTTTCCTGCTCCAGGAATGATATCATCGAAGGACGGGTATCTATTCTGTATACATGATGGCAAGATGCGGCCAATGCGAACGGGAGGGTTGTGGAGGATGATCCAGGGCCTACGCTTAATACCCGGTCATTTTCATTTATAGATCCGATCCGAATATACTCTTCTATGAATTCGTCATTGACGTCCCGCTTCATTGTCTACCCTCCCAAATAAAGATTCTTTAATTTCTCACTACTTAGGATTTCGGACGGTCGCCCTCTGAATACAACCTTACCCAGATGAAGAACATAAGCATTGTGCGCTACCTCCAAGGCCTTCTTCACATTTTGTTCCACCAGTAGGATGGCCACTCCAAGGCTATTTATAATTTTGATCGAATTAAAAATTTTATCAACTGCCTGTGGGGCTAAACCCAGAGAAGGTTCGTCCATCAAAACCAGTTTGGGGTTAACCATCAGTGCCCGGCCAAAGGCCAGCATTTGCTGCTCCCCCCCACTGAGATTTTTTGCAGCCTGGCCCCGTCGAGTACCGAGAAAAGGAAAAAGCTGGAAGACTTTTTCCTTATTTCCCTTCAGCTCGTTCCGGTCTTTAAGAATAAATCCACCCATTTCCAGATTCTCTTCCACTGACATTGAGCGAAAAAGTCTGCGGCCTTCTGGAATGAAAGCTATTCCCAAATGAGCAATCTTGTTTGAAGGATGGTTGCAAATGTTAGTTCCTTGGAAAAAAATCTCTCCATCTTTAATTTGGGCCTCCTTAAATATGGCTTTGAGCACGGTAGATTTTCCAGCTCCGTTTGGTCCCAAAAGGGCCACAACCTCATGCTGAGCTGTCGACAGATTCACATCTTCAAGGACTAGCTTTCCTGGTCCCGTATAAAACGCCGAAAGATTACGTATTTCCAGTAGCATGGCCTTACTATCCCAGGTACGCCTCAATCACCCGCGGATTATTCCTGATTTCTTCGGGTACCCCTTCGGCGATCTTTTCCCCGTGGTCCATGACGATTACCCAGTCGGCCACCTCAAATACGAAGGGTATGTTATGTTCGATTAAAAATATGGTTACCCCCACATTTTTCATCAGTCGTTTAAGAAGTGTATTTATATTGTCAACCATTACAGGATTTAAGCCAGCCACTGGCTCATCCAGGAGAAGCAGGTCTGGTTTTGCTGCTGTTGCCCTGCATATTTCAACCAATTTGGATTGTCCATAGGACAGATCAGATGATAGGGCATTTGCCTTGTCGGATAAATTCAGCAAATTGAGTTCATCCAGAAGTTCCAAGCTGTGTTGTTGCGCGAGCTTCCTGAATTCCTTCCGATGGCAGAGGACTGACCATAAGCCTTCGTGTTTTCCTTTGCGTTTGGATATAAGCAGATTGTCCATTACCGTCAGGGTTCGAAATAGTTTTACTTCTTGAAAAGTGCGAGATATTCCTAGTCTTGCGATTTCATAAGGAGGCCTATAGGATATCTCCTGTTCTTTCCAATAAACCCGTCCGCCAGTTGGTGGTAAAAAGCCCGTGATGAGGTTAAAAAGGGTTGTCTTTCCTGCCCCATTGGGGCCGATGAGAGCTGTGATCTTCCCGGGGATCAGTTTTAGTTCGAAGCTTTTAACTGCTTCAATACCATCAAAATTTTTGGTTAGATTAATTGCTTGAAGCATTAGCGTAACTTCACCCTACCCAAAAGCCCACGGGGCCTGAAATACATGATAAGGATAAGCAGCATACCATAGATCATTTGCCTGATAACTGCCGCGAAGGGGCCGGGCAAGCCAATAAAACGCATTAATTCTGGTAATGCCACTAACACAAACGCACCCAATATGACTCCATGAATACTTCTCAACCCTCCCAGCAATACCATGGTGAAAATCAAGATGGATTCATTAATGGTAAAGAGATTGGGGTTGATATATCCAACATAAGAAGCGTATAGGCCACCGGCTATTCCGGCCCAGAAAGCAGAAAGCCCCATAGCCAGTACTTTGAAATACGTCGGGTTTCTTCCCAGAGCTGCTACCCCATCTTCATCCTCGGCGATCGAGAAAAGGATCTGTCCAAAAGGTGACTTTTCGATTAAATAGATACTCCCTACACAGATGATCCAAATAAGTAATAAAAAGAAGAAGAATGAGAAATCTGTATCAAATCTTATTCCTAAGATTTGTATAGGAGGGATATTAGTTATTCCTCTGGCCCCCTCCGTGAGTGTATCCCAGTTAATCAGTGATTTAGAAAATATTTCACCAAATCCAAGCGTGGCTATGAGGAAGTAATCGCCTTTCAAACGAAGGGTTGGAATTCCTATGAGGAGACCACAGATCCCCGCAAAGACCCCACCCAGTAAAAAAGCTGTCCAAAATGGCACACCCATTTTGGTCGTGAGTAATCCAACCGTGTAGGCCCCTACGCCATAAAAAGATGCATGGGCTAGTGAAAGAATGCCTGTATAACCACAAGCAATGTTGAGGGAGACTGAAAGGATGCTAAAAAGGCCTCCCAATATAAGAATATTAAATAAGTAACCCATTTACTTTTTTCCCAAAATGCCGCTTGGCTTGAAAAGAAGAATCAGCAATAAGATAGCAAAGCTGATACTATCCTTATTTGCGCTAGAGAGATAAGCAGCCCCAAGATTTTCTGCCAATCCGATGCAAAATCCACCGATAACAGCTCCTGGAATATTCCCGATCCCACCAAGTACCGCTGCTGTAAATCCTTTAAAACCGGCTAGTATCCCCATGGTTGGGGTGATATTTTGGTCGTAGCCAACAAGGATGCCAGCAACGGCAGCCAGAAGGCCACCAATGGCAAAAGTAATGGACGTAACTTCGTCCGTATCAATCCCCAAATGACTAGCCGATATTCTATCCTCAGCCGTGGCTCGAATGGCCTTCCCAAACCTTGTCCTTTTTAGCACTAAAGCTAGAAGGGCCATAAGACCAAGAGAGCTGATCAAAGTGTACCCCTGGACAGGGGTTAGAGTAGCCCCAAGGAAGTCGAAGGATGGTTGAAAATATGCATATTTAAGGAGCGTTTTAGCTTGCACTCCAAAAAATAAGATTGCTACAGCTTTCAAAAAGGTAGAAGCTCCTATCGTGGTAATCAAGGGGATAAGCCGAGAAGATTCTTTAAACGGGCGGTAAGCAATTCTTTCCAAGGCGATACCGAGTAGGGCACCAATTAGAATTGCCCCAAAAAAGGACGAATAAATGTTCCAGTCCAGCTGAATATAAAATAGAAAGAAACAATAGGCTGCCCCCATATAAAGTTCACCATGGGCAAAATTGATGAGTCTTCCGACACCGTATATCATGGTATACCCGAGAGCAATCAGGCTGTAAGCGCTACCGGCGATAAGCCCATTAAAAATTATCTGTGTAAGCATAGCTCTCATAATAAAAAGGGGTAGCAGACAGAAGATAGATCGATCCGCCACCCCTTGCAAAGCTCACATCGATTACCCTAGGGTCTCTTATATGGAATATAATGTCCGTTCTTAATCTGAATAATCTCAAATGTCTTGGTAATTACATCCCCATTCTGATCGAAGCCAATAATTCCAGATGCCCCCTTGTAATCCTTTTTTTCGTATAGGGCATTCTTGATTTTCTCACCCGAAAAACCAGATCTCTTAATCGCATCTACCAAAATATTAAGAGAGTCGTAACCCGCTGCCGAGTTGTAACTGGGCTCCTCATTAAACTTCGCTTTGTACTTATTTGAGAAGTTCTTATATACCTCTCCTGAAGGTTCGGTGGGCATTGTAAAGATCACTCCTTCTGCCGCCGCTCCCGCAGCTTTCAGGATTGCTTTTTCACTGAAATTATCGGCCCCTACAATCTGACCAGGTACCTTCAGTTCTTTTATCTGCCGGAGGAAAATAGCAGATTCATCCGGATGAAGCGGTATGTAGATAAAATCAGGCCGGAGGGATTTTATCTTGACTAATTGTGTTCTAAAATCTTTCGTACCCGGTGTGCACCCCTCTGCAGCCAGTATGGTGCCTCCTAATTTATTAAAATTCGACTGGAATTCCTTCTGAAGACCTCCTCCCCAATCGTCATTTGTGAAGACAACCGCTCCCTTTTTAAGGCCCATTTCATAAACAAATTTTGATGCCATAATCGCCTGGAAAGAGTCGGAAGGGGAAATCCGAAACACGAAGTCACCAGCCTCCGTGATCTTTGCTCCTGATGCTGATGGAGAAAGTAGAACAGTTTTTGTTCGGTTGGCAGTTTCAGCGATCGCAAGTGTACCAGCCGTCGTGGTTTCGCCGATCACAGCAGTAACCTTATCGATGTCTATAAGCTTTTTAATGGCACTAATGGCCTTGTTGGGGTCCATTTGAGAATCTTCGAAGACAACGTCTATCTTTTTCCCACTAACGCCGTCTCCGCCATTGATTTCTTCGGCGGCCAACATGATGCCATTCCTCTGAGCAATCCCATAAGAAGCCGCCGGTCCTGTCAAAGGCCCGATAAAGCCAATTTTAACGACCTCAAATTTCTTGGAACATTGTGGTAAGACAATAAAACTAAAAATGAACAGAACAAGGAAGGCAAAATATAAGGAACTCTTGGATAAGGGATTTCGCATATTGCGTTGCTCCTTTCTTAAGGAAGATTTGCTGGATTTTCATGGCCGATATCCACCCTGCATGATACTCCGGTCAATTTTAAATTTGAAGCGCGAAGGATCTTGAATAAGGGACTCCACTCGAACCCCAAATTTTTCACAGGTTGCCATTGCATCGGCAAACAAATTTGACCTCAAGTCTTTGTCTTCAATGGCTTTTTTGATTAGTTCGTGGATAGTCATAACTCATCTCCTAAATAAGACTGAAATCGGCTCCTTGTAATTATGGCCTATAACCACCTTTCCTCGCGCTCCGATCAAAAAAGGGTTGTATGAGGCCGGAATCAAAGACAGAAGTATCAATTAACACACCTAACTCCCTGCACGTCTGTAGCGGTTCGCTAAATAGCTTGGTTCTCAGATCTCCATTCCTGGTGGCTAATTTGGGCCTATTTATGGTCATAGTTGTAGTACCTTTCTATAGGATTAGCAACGAATATGCCAAGGTCAAGCTGGCTCATAATTTTTTCATCTTTTTTATTTCCGAAATCCTCTGAAATTTTTATAACAAATTGATATTATTTAATAATTATTAAAAATATCGAAGAAGATATGGCCATATAAGATCGATGCGCTGGATTAACTTGAGTCTTTAAGCAACCCTATTACCAATTTTTGATACGAAAAACAAACCATTTCTGTTACAATTTCCTAACATTTTCCCCATTGATCCAGAAAATAAAAGGGTCCAAAACGGAGATCCAGTTGGGCGCATAGAGAAAATTCTCTCTGTTATCATGATTTCTCTTTGTTGCAAAAAGCCCTGGCGCGACTACACCTCCAGATCCGCTAGATTTTTCGAAACCATCATGTTAATGGTGGCACTGAACTAATCTTTTGGAAACTCTGAAAATATTTATCCCGCAATTATTGGCTATCTGAGAAAAAAATTACAAACATTTTTTAAACGGGGGAAAAATCCTTATCCAGATGGCATTCAGAAATAATTTGACAGAATCCCGCCAAGATCTTTTTTCATCTTCGAAAAGGATTTGATGGAATCTCTTTGAGAGCGGCACGAATCGAAGATTTTTTCTTTTCGTTCTTTTTCCATTGTTCAAGAAAAAATTTTTGACCTCCCAAAGCCATTTCAAGAAATTTTTCTCCTTTTCTTTCGATCAAATGATGAGAGAAAAAAAACCAAGAACCTTAATGTAGGGAATTCTTGATCACATAATTTGAAGGTGATATTATCTTAAAACCAAAAAAATCAAAGTATTTTTTGATTTGAATCGCCAATATCTGTCTTTAGCGATACATGACATGCCCCAGAATATCGAAATAAAGGCTCTTTTGCCAAATCCCTCCCGGGTTAGGGAAATTGCTGAGCAGATTGGTGAAGATAGAGGGATTAGCTTTCAAGAAGATACTTATTTTGCCTCACCCAAAGGCCGGCTCAAGCTGCGCCACCTCTCCCTCACACAGGGGGAATTGATTTACTACGAAAGACCGGATAATTATGGTCCCAAAAAAACGGATTATTCAATATCGATAACGCATGATCCTGATGGGCTACGACGGCTTCTATCAGAAGCCCTTGGGGTTGAAGGGGTAGTCCGGAAGAAGCGGCATCTTTATCTGGTTGGGCAGACACGAATTCATGTCGATGAAGTGGAGGGGCTTGGTAACTTCCTTGAATTAGAGGTCATCCTCCAAGATAGGCAGAAACCCGGCGACGGTATGATCATCGCAAATGAGTTGATGGGAAAACTCGGGGTCAGAAAGGAAGACCTGGTTGCTGAAGCTTACATCGATTTGATCAAGCATAAAAATTTCAGGTAATAAACTCAAATCAAAAGATGCTTGGTGCAAGATGCTTCCTTGAAATTTCCTCGCCTATAGTTTGGCTCAAGCGATATATTAGCGAGGACCATCATATCTATGAGGTCAAATCCGGTTGTCAAGAGCCAAGTTAATTCCTCATCCCTGGGGCCAAGGTAAAATTAAGTCGAAGAAGCTTAAAATCTCAGGGGAAAATTGGAGGTGAAAATGGGCAATTTGTTCCTGGATAGATTGCCGAAAGAAATATTAGTCATGAGCGGGGCCATGGGCACTATGCTGCACCAGGCCGGCGCGGACTTGGCTGGATGCATTGGCCAGTGGATAATAGAGCATCCTGATGAATATCGCCAGTTGGTTAAGGAATACTTCCAGGCGGGATGCGATATCGTCGCTGGAGCTACTTTTTCTTTAAACCGGATTTCCCTGACGAAGTTTGGTCTTCAGGAAAAAGTAGAGGAACTCAACCGCGGGGTCATCCGGATCATCAAAGAAATTAAGCCCGCTCAAGGATTTGTAGCCGGGAATCTCGGCCCTTCAGGTAAGCTCCTGCAACCCCTGGGCGAGCTATCTTCCCAAGAGCTCATGGAGGCTTACGCGGAGCAAGCCCGGATATTGGCCGGGAGTGGCGCGGAGATTATAAACATTATTACCATGTATGATCTGGAAGAAGCGGTCCTCGCTCTGCGGGCAGCCAAAAAATTTACCTCCTTGCCGGTCATTGCCTCCCTGGCCTTCGACCCGGCGGCCAAAGGTTACCGCACCATGATGGGAGCGAGCCCGGAAGCGGTCGCCAGGAGACTGGAGGAAGAAGGAGCAGACGTGATCGGAGCGAATTGCGGCCGTATTACTCTCGGGCAGATGACGGAAGTAATCAGGCTTATGAAAGATAGTTGCCGGAAACCTCTGATGGCCAAACCAAATGCCGGCTCGCCGCAGGTGGTGGAGGGGGAAGAAAAATATACGGCCGGCCCAGATGAGTTTGCTGGACATGTAGGAGACTGGATTCAGGCCGGAGCACGCATTGTCTCGGCCTGCTGCGGCTCCGGTCCGGCTCATCTGCGGAAAATGGTGGAAAGACTCCGAGAAACAGAGAAACCCAAGGAATAAGAAACTAAATTTTCAGGGGCAAGCTGCCCCACTGTTCAACCATCTCCGTAATCCGGAAAAGCCGCTCCACTCTCTATGGGTCATTTTTTCCCTCCCAAGGGTTCCAGGGGCGTCCAACCTGTCTTAGTGATCCCTGCCTTTCTTCTATCAAAACACCGCCAACCACTTTCTTCTTTTTTATAAAGACATAAAAGGTTTCGCCGGAAAAATCCGGGCCACAAACATCTTTGGGGTCGATGATATTTTTGGATTCATCATAAACAGAACTATAAAGCTTGTCACATTGGAACTGAGTTGACTGAAAAAAACTTGCTGGCATGAAGTATCAATATTATTAAAAGAAGAGGTGGTCAAAGTATAAACTGATGTCCCCTATTTCTCAGCTCCCCCTCGTTCTTGAGGAAAGAATTTTTATTAAGGGATCAATATTTCTATTTCTTTGAACTTCGTGAAATCACTATGATTGTAGGTGTAAAGGCGGGTGACATTATTCGAAAGCATGGTGGCGATCAATTGTAAATCGAAGATTTCTTGTTTGCTGACGTCGTAACGAGCCAAGAGGTCTAAAATCCTTTGGATAATATCCGGCCCGGGATAAATTTTCAGGATGCTTTCCGCTTGATAATATTTCTCCATCTCCAATAACGCCTCTCTTTGCGATATTGGGTTTCTAACCCTCCTGGGATCAGTTACGATAGCGAAGAATTCATTTAATACTTGGGGACAGATACATAGGGAAACGTTTTCAGCCAGTCCTCTTTCCCTTAAAGAAAAAGAGGCTCCGTGAAAGGGTGAATCTTCATCTGCGGCATAAACTATCACGTTTGTATCAAGGAGGGCGGTTTCAGAGGTAATCATAGATTTCTTTCCGGGTGAAATTCCCCTTGGCGCCCAATTTCCAAGCACCAAAATTGATCTTTCCTTTTTCTGTGCCCGCTTCGCCTTTCTTTTTGCCTTTTTCCCGCAAAAAATCTATGAATTTTTGGACGAGTTTTATTTCTTCCTCGGGCAAATCATGGGTATCAATAACTTTAGCCATTCTACACCCTCCTTTTTTCTTGTCACCCCTCTGCTTTTGCTTTTGATATTATTAGGTATTTAAGAAAATGTCAATTCGGCTGGCGCTCTGGAAGGTGTAGAGGATATCGTCACTTACCTCATCTCGGAGGCCATCCAGTATCCCGGCTTGAATCGGCCGTTTCCCTAAATGCTTTATTATTAATGCCCCCTGTCATTCTTTGATTTTGTACCAAATCTTCACCTTTGCCTGTTACTTAAAAATCCGATGGATTGATACAAAAGAAACTGAATTATTTAAGGGCATCCCTTTTTCTGATCCCTTTTTCTGAAAACCCCTCTGCCTAATAAATATTGACAACTGAAGATGTAATCCCCGGCCCATCTTTGCTGAAGAATTTCTACTCGTTTTTCTGTAGGATATTAGCAAGGGCTTCTATGAGCGGTGGCAGGTCATTTTTAATGGTATCGAAGAGGATTTCGTAATCTACGTAATCATACCCATGAATGAGGCGGTTACGGGTACTGATGATTTTGGGCCAAGGTATTTGAGGATATTGGGTTTGGATATCGCGTGGAACTTGACTGGCGGCTTCACCAATGAGTTCTGCCAGATGAGTTAAGGCCAGACCTAATTGCCTGTTCTTTTCTAACTCTGTAGAAGTTCTTTCCCCGGCCATTTGAACGGCTTCACGGGCGTAGTCCAGCATATGGCGGAAGCGCACGAGCGGGTCATGAACGGACATATTGCACTTCCGCTTCCAGAAGGATTTTGTCCCGAAAATACTTGCTTAGAGATTTGGGGGTGTTCATATCCACTTTCCGACCG
Organism: Deltaproteobacteria bacterium; assembly: GCA_016875155.1. The sequence continues at coordinate 48,342 of VGSD01000001.1, forward strand.
CCCAGAACTTGGGATAGTTCTTCTTCCAAATCATATAACTTAAAAAAACCCACTGTCGTGCCCGGGACAAATTCTACCAAAACATCCACATCGCTGTGGACGTTGAAGTCTTCCCGTAAAATGGAGCCAAAAAAGGCCAAGCTGCGGATATTGTGTTTTTGGCAAAAAGCAGCAATTTTTTCGTGTGGTATAGAAAGGCGAAGCTTTGTTTTCATAACTTTTCCGGGTTACAGGTTTTAAAAGAAGACCATTTCCTGAACCAACATATAATACGAGTATAATCCATTCTTTTGTTCACCTCAATACTTTTTCATTTCGTGTAAGTCCATCCTCTTTCATTTACCTTCCTTTTTATACCGGATTTGCAGGATCAGACGGGCGCGGGAGATTTCGCCGGGGAAAATCAGGGCAGAAAAATTCGTCAACCCATCACTAGTAATGCGACCTCAATACCGAATTACCGATGCCTGGACCTCGAATCTTACTCCCTTATTGTTCCCCAGGAATTCACTTCCTTGACAGTCTATTGAATACTCTGCATGGATTCCATAAGGTATCGTGTTATCCGCTCTCGATTTGCGGCGAGGCTCGAAAACTGTTTTTCACACACATCACTGAATCTGGCGAGAACTTTTCGATTGATTTGTTCCTGGTCTTCGAAAATGGCGAGAGAGCGAAAAGAAATACCCCATTTCTCATATTGAAGCAAAATAATCGTCGCATCCCGGGTTTTGTCATCATTTGGTATTGCCTGAACAAAAAGAGGACGCGGCATGCTATTGATGCGGCAATCAATCTGATATTTGCTTTCTGGATCATGTTTTCTGTCAAACCAATCAAAATTACGCCTATTTTCGGGAACATTCTCCTCTATGAATGCCCGGAAATCCTCCATGAAGGTGGAGCGTACTCTCTCGCGGGTGAGAAAAGTTACATCTGAAATTTTCAAAAGGGCCTGGATGAAGCTGTACAAGGCATCCCCGTAGCGCTCATCCTGAACTGGGATGACAAGTTCTCCGTCTCGGTCGTGCACACTGAACATAGACAATGCATTCGTTATGATCTTTTGCCTTGTGCCTCTCTGGAGATCCTTTTCGTCCATTTCATAAGTCAAGTGCATATAGGTATGTCCTTCGTCTGACAGGACCCACCCACCATTTATTCTTTTCAAGACGATGGAGAGATGGTCGCCATCTTCAAACATGAATGGAGTAAAAACTCGGTAACGGTCCATCCCTTCAGCTGATAGCCTGAGCTTTTCGCATAGCTTATTCTTAAAATCTCTCTCGATGTTCTCTATTTTCATGTTTTATACCCCCTCAAAGAGCGGCCGTTGAGGTTCAATTGGAGCTTCGAACCCGCAGTCTTTGATTAAACAAGATAAGGCTTGATGAAAATCAGCGAATCGATCTGTTTTTTCAGCAAAGCTATCCTCTTTGCCTCCAATTTCTTGATATCGTGCCGTTGCCTGGTGAATGTGAAATTCGTAAAAAGTCTCTCCTTCTATTATATTGGTATGTTCATGACTCTTTCCATTATACCTCCTGAGCCGAAATAGCTGGTTTAACTTCGGCGGCCTGTATGCAAGGATAATGGAAAAATCTAAAGGGTTCGATAAACTCTGGCGCAAAATCAACCTGAAGTCATGTTCATCGGCACCTTGAATATCCAATTCTCTCTCTTTATGTCCAGATTTGACGCGCATCTGTATTTTAGCCCGATAATCGATAGGCAGAGGCTTCTTTTCTTGAATCATTCTTAATATTTCCGCGTCCGAGAGGAGGATAGCCATTAGCTTTTTTAAATCTCTTCCGTCGATCTTGAGATATACTCGTTGATAATTGAGCCTCCCTGATGGGCACCACGGTTTGGTGGCCGATTCCCCTGGGATTATAATTTAAAATCCCTTAAAAAAGTAGGTAAATTCTTGGGACCATATCAATTTTATCCCGCGCACTTCGATTTTAATCCCTTATGAGATTTTAGTAAATTTTCCACCATTTCTAGTCTCACTTTATAACTTTCCACGAAAGGCCTTGTCCAAAATGGATTGCTCCAGGCGCTGGAGTTCCGATTCCATTTTGGACTGGCTCGCGTTTATCTCCATTACTCGGCTTTGAATTTCTTCAAGATGAGCGACGATACGGCTCTGTTCAAGTAGAGTCGGAAGCGGAATTATTGCCTCGTATAAATCCTTATACGTCACAGCAGGATAACTGGCCCCTCGCATTTTGGATACATTCAGTTGATCTATTAAGGAATCAGAACGGCATAAGTAAAAGAGGAATTTTGGATAAGCAAGTTCACGATTTGCCCGAATAACACAGAAGCCAGTTGAGCATATCTGGTCATCCAGCTTAGAGGGAACTATGGCAATATTCCTTAGATATGGCCTGGTTGTTGCAAAAATCACATCCTCCGTTCGGATAACTTTGCGGGCTCGATTCGGGGCTTCAGCTCCTTTCATCTCTTTAGGGGAAACAATCTTTCCCAAGGCATTATCTATGGAGGAAATATCCACGTATATGAAGGTTGTCATTGGCGCTTTTGTTGGGTCTCGTCTTTCTGTCTGGATGCAACCATCCCCCAATTTTTTCCATCGCCAGCCTTTGGGTAACTCTGAGCCGGAGCGGGGGAAGGTTTCGGCGAGGGCGGATTGCATTAGGCGGTCGGCGTCCTGGCGGGCGGCGGCGCGGAGGCGCCTGGCCTCCTTGAGCCGCCCCATCAGCGAATCTATTTTCGCCACGATGCGGCGTTGTTCGTCGAGAGGAGGGAGGGGGAAAGGATAATTTTCCACAAATTCCTGGGGAACACGCTGTTGACCAACGGCCCCTCGAAAGGCCAATCTAGCCTTTTCTCGAAAAAGTTCTTGCCGCACAAAGAGCCAGATCCATTCTGCAAGAACAAACTCTTTAGGCTGCAATACATGAAATTCAGTTGACCCAAACCCGAAGCCATCTATCAAGCCGCGGGCTATGGCAGATTTGCCATTTTGCATGCAAGGGGTAATTTTGGCAAAGAGAACATCCCCTTCTCCGAAATAAGTGTAGCCCCTTTGGACCTTTGCGTAGGGCCGTGCTTCCAAATCGGCTATTTTGCCGGCAGCCTCATCAATTGCATTCATTGGTACAAAGGAAGTCAATTGAGCTCCATGACGATTGAGATGGGGACGGCGTGGATTTACTTCACACACCTCCGCTATTCTCACCCACCGCCAACCAGAGGGAAGCTTGTAAGGGCCCTCGGTCATGACCGTCCTCCAGATTGGCTGTTGGTCAAAAGGTCATCCAGCTCTTCGATAATGCTCAGGATCTCACGCTCCTTTTCCATAAGGCTGGCCACGATCTCCATGGGGGATGGGAGCTGCTCTCCTTCACGCCGGTTGGGGTTGCGGGCAGTGAGGTCATAACCTCGGGCCTTGATATCGTCCGCGGTAACAATCCAGGAACGTTCCGTAGCTTCGGGCTTTGCATTCCGCCCTCTCCGATAGGCATCCCAGGCCTGCCACAGTTCCCGGGGCTCGGCAAAATGCTCATCTTGAATGGGGCCGCCCTTGCTGAATTTTTTTAGTCCTTCGGGAAGGGGGAGTTCGTAATACCAGGTTTCGCGAGTAGGTCCGGGACGCTGGAAGAAAAGGAGGGCGGTCTTCACATCGGAATAGGGTGCGAATGTCCCCGGCGGCAGGCTGACGATGGTGTGAAGATTAAGCTGCTCCAAAAGATCACGCTTTACATCGGCAAAAGCCCCTCCGCGAAACAGGGTGCCTTCGGGAACGACCATTCCGCAACGGGCGCCATCGGGAGCCTTCAGCTTTTTCATAATATGTTGAACAAATAGAAGCTCCGTGGCATTGCTCTGGATGGGGAAATTTTCCTGAATATGCCTGCCTTCTGTTCCGCCGAAGGGAGGATTGGTCAGTACAATATCAAAGCGCTCGTTCACCTGCCTGATATTTTCCTCAAGGGTATTCCGGCGGTAAACTTTCGGGGCGGTTACTCCATGCAAAACCAGGTTCAACGCGCCCAAAAGAGCAGGAACCGCCTTCTTTTCTTGGCCAAAAAAGGTCTTCTGCTGGAGGACTTCGTTGTCTTCTATTGATTGCTCCTTCTTTTTCATCCTTTCGTAGGCCTGGGCCAGGAAGCCGCAGGAGCCGCAGGCAGGGTCGTAGACTGTTTCCCCGATTTGAGGATCTATCAGATCAACCATGAAGCGGACGACCGGCCTTGGGGTGTAGAACTCTCCGGCCATCCGGTTTTCGCTTCCAAGCCTCCTCAGGAGATCTTCATATACCTGGGAGGCGGTAAAGACGTCATCCCTATTGTGGAAATTGATCTTGTCGATAATCTGCAGAACATCCTTGAGGTTATAGCCCGAGGCGCAAACGATCACGTTTCTCTCCGAGAAAACCCCCCGAATCGTGTCCCGGACCGGGTCCCCCTGGAGGTTTACAAGGTGGGGAATCAGGTCGCCGTTTACAAACCGGATCAGATCCTCGGCCGGCCAATCCTTTTTGGCCCACTCCCGCCAGCGGAACTTTCCTTTGAGAATCCGGTAATACTCTCGCTTATTGATCCTGGCCTGGGTTTCCCATTCATCCTCCTGATCGTCTAAAAATTTCAGGAAAAGCAGCCAGGCGAGGTGTTCCACATACTCCATTATCCCGCCGCAGTTATTGTCCCGGCGGAGGATGTCGCAGGCATGCCATATCCCATTGGCCAGGTCGGTTTTTGTCTGGTGGTTTTCGGAGTTTGATCTTGTCATCAAGCAACCGCCTCCGGTACATACAATCTTGCTTGCATTTCTTTCATGGAGGATTGCAGACCTTCAACCCCTCCAAAAATTTGACTGATCCCGATAGCCCCGCCCATGTCCTTAAAAGGTTGAATCGAAAAGACCCGGGCATCGGAGATTTCTTCGACCCCCGACACTCTATATTTTTCCAGAAGCCCGAGGATAACCTTTTTGGCTCTTTCTCCATGGCGCTCGATAAAATGCTGCTCGCGGTTGCGAAAAGCGGTGGCCCGTTCATCCCGGCTTTTTATTAACCTACCAAAGGCAATATGAGAAAGCAGGTCAAACTGATCCGCATCCGACCTACCCATGACTTCGGCTATCACCTCGGGATGAATGCTCGACGTTCGAAGGTCCTCGAGGAAATTCTTTCTCTTTCCCGGGTCCACCCATATGGCCCGAAGGTCACCTTCCCTGGGGGCAACCTTTAGAATATTGCGCCGGGTAAAGTCCGTATATTGTTCAAAAGAAAGCTGCTCGCCAGTCGATTCGATGATGAAGATGGCTTCATCCACAATAGTTACGTCCAGGCCTTTTACCTGGATTTTTGCTATGGGTTCGGATTTACCGATTTCATGGAGTTCAACATCGAGGAAGGCGGTCATATCGGCCGTAGTATCTACGCGCATGGTCCTGGTGCGAAAACCTGTAGCTTGAACCGTAAGCTCGAGCCGGCCTTCGGGCAGGTTTATGAAAGAAAAAGTCCCAATGGAATCCGTGTAATTCGGCCCCAATATGGTATTCGGCCCTG
>VGSD01000002.1 GCA_016875155.1 Deltaproteobacteria bacterium
TGTAGATGTCGACATGATAGCGATAGAGACCGGGATTAAAGATTTGGCAGAGCATCATGACCATTATTTATATGGTGTTTCAAAGAGATGATACGTAAGGTGTTTGTAGATACCAGTGCATGGTTGGCTCTCGTCAATAAATCAGATGCTGCCCACCAGAAGGCCAAGAAGGTACGCGATGCCCTTTTAAAAGATCACATCCAATTCGTAGTTACCAATTATGTGATGGTTGAGATAGCAAATGCACTATGCAGAATTCCTCACAGAGAAACAGCAGTGAAGCTTATAAATTTTATAGAAATGACCGAAAATATTCAGATCGTGGAAATTGACAAGGAAATTTATAAAGAGGCCTGGCGGGTATACTCGACTTACTTGGATAAGGAATGGAGCCTTACCGATTGCACAAGTTTTGAAGTCATGAGGGCGAGAAGAATCACCGAAGCCTTTACTACAGATAAGCATTTTGAACAAGCAGGATTCGATGTATTAATAAAAATTTAATCACGTCAATACCTGGTTTAAAAATCACATCTCTTCATTTTTAAATATCCTTTATCCTTGCACCTTTAACCTTATCCCCTACACCCAACACGCTGCACCCTATATGGTTAAACCCGTAACCTGAAACGGTTTTTTAACACGTAACTCGCAACTTGTAACTTGCAACAATATCTATCCCATTTTTCCAATATTCCATTTGTGTTCTTTTACTCATCACTGGTAACTGATTACTGATCACTGGGCTTGAACACGCTAACCCGTAATCTGCAACCTGTAACTTGTAACTTTTTTATTCAACACTTAACACTCAACACTTATCACTAATCACTCACTTACACCTTCCTATGTTCAGACTGGATCGTTTCCTAACCCTTCATGCCTTCAGACATCTGATGCGCGTCTATCCACAATCAAAGGGTATCCGCATCCCTATTTTGATGTACCACAGCATCTCCGATGAACCAGAAAAGGGCCACCCCTATTATTGGATTAATACATCTCCAAAGCTCTTTGCCGAACAGATGCAATTTCTTCACGACAACAAATATAAAGTTATATCCCTTGAAGAAGCATGCAGTGCCTTAAACAGTAACTTGCAACCCGCAACCCGCAACCCGCAACCCGTAACAGATAATTTAGTTGTTTTGACCTTTGACGATGGCTACCTTGACTTTTACACAGATGCCTTTCCGGCATTGCAGCGGTTCGGCTACACCGCAACGATCTTTCTCCCAACAGCTTTCATCGGAAATAGCAAACCAGGGTTGGCTGGCAAAAAACATTTGGACTGGGGTCATGTCCGAGAATTAAAACAACAAGGAATCAGCTTCGGATCCCATACCGTTAATCACCGGCAGTTGTGGAAGTGTGAAGATAGTGTATTAGAGTCCGAATTGCGGGAGTCCAGGAAGACGATTGAGGAAAAAGCAGGCGAGGGTGTTGAAACATTCTGCTACCCATACTGGTTTCCAGAGCAGGACAAGATCTTTGTTGTAAGAATTAAAGAATTACTTCGTAACTGTGGATATTTATGTGGCACGGGGACACGGATTGGCACAATTCATCAACCTGGCGAAAAAATGGTTCTCAAACGGATTCCCCTAAATTCAGCAGACGACCTTTGTTTATTCTCAGAAAAACTTTCAGGAAATTATGATTGGTTGCAGATTATCCAGCGAGCATACAAAATGTTTAAAACCAGAAAAATAGATACAATATAACAATAATAAGTGCCCGAAACATTAAAAGAAACGTCATCTAAAAACATTTGGCGGGAACACCAATCATGTCACGTTTAATACGTTATGTCGTTATAACTCCGGTTCGAGATGAGGAAAATTATATCGGTTCTACAATTCAGTCCATGGTGAGACAAACCGTTCTTCCGCAAGAATGGATTATTGTAAATGATGGTTCATCGGATAGAACCGGCGAGATTATAGACAGCGCGGCAAGAGAGTATCCATTGATCAAGACACTGCACCGTAAGGATCGGGGTTCTCGAAAAGCTGGAGGTGGTGTAATTGAAGCCTTCTATGATGGGTATTCCAGTATTGAGTCGAACGATTGGGAATTCATAGTGAAACTGGACGGAGACCTGTCTTTCGATATGGATTATTTTGAGAAATGTTTTGAAAAATTTCAAGACATCCCCAAACTGGGAATTGGGGGAGGAGCAATTTTTAACTTAATAGACGGATCTTTGGTTTTAGAAAAACACCCGAGATTCCATGTCCGCGGAGCGACCAAGATTTACCGGCGGGTATGCTGGGAGGCCATTGGTGGTTTGATCCTTGCTCCAGGATGGGATACACTTGATGAAGTGAAGGCCAACATGATGGGTTTTGAGACAAAAACCTTCTTTAATCTCTGCATAGTCCACCACCGTTATACTGGAGCAGCCGACGGCACCTGGAAGGATTCTGTCAAGAATGGTTTATCAGATTATATTTCAGGCTATCACCCGATTTTCATGCTGCTCAAATGTCTGAAAAGGATGGCAGTCCGACCTTTTATGATCCATGCCATGGGGCTGATGTACGGATTTATGAGCGGATACGCAAGGCGTGTTCCTCAGGTAGACGACCGGAAACTGATTGAATACATCCAGCGCGAACAGATCAGAAAGCTCTTGTTTAAACCGTCCATTTGGAATTAAAGGCAAGCCTACTTATCCATACAATTAACATATAGGCAATTTCAGTTCTGGCGATAAATTTCTCCCTCGTTTTCTATATTAGGGCCATGGTTAAAAAAGAGCTTTCCATTATTATCGTAAATTGGCACTCTGCTGATTATTTACAGGCCTGCGTCCGTTCCATTTATGAGCACACCTTGGCTGTGGACTTTGAGGTGATCGTCGTTGACAATGCTTCCTTCGAAGGATGCGGTGAATGGTTGGCACGGGAATATCCTGATGTTATCTTTGTCCAGAGCCAGACTAATTTGGGTTTCGCCCGCGCAAACAACCTCGGAGTTCAATACGCCAGCGGGAGAGTCCTTCTATTCCTGAACCCGGACACAGAAGTACGGGACCGGGCCATAGAACGTCTTTATGAACACCTCAAGAGTCTAACTGATCCCGGGGTGGTTGGTTGCCGTTTGCTGAACAGTGACGGATCCCTGCAGACGAGTTGCGTTCAGTCTCTCCCCACTCTGCTGAACCAGGTTCTCGATATGGGGGTCCTTCAGAGGTGGTTTCCGAAGTCTCGCCTCTGGGGCATGAAATCACTCTTTGTTGCGGGGAAATCTGCGCAAGAAGTGGAGGCCATTTCAGGGGCATGCATGATGATCGGACGGAATGTGTTTGACTTAGTTGGGGGATTTAGCTCTGACTATTTTATGTATACCGAAGACCTTGACCTTTGTTTCAAGACACGGTGTGCCGGCTTTCGGAATTATCATATCAATGGTCCCCTCATCATCCATCATGGGGGAAAGAGTTCCGAACAGGCACGAAGTGATTTTTCGAATGTGATAATGCGGGAGTCGGTGAGGCGGTTTTTACATAAATCATACGGCGGCTTATACAGCGGTTGTTATAGGGTGTCTCTTAGTATAGCAGCGGTACTTCGGCTTGTTTTGCTTGTGTTGCTGTTTCCTGTCTGGTTGGTCCGGAATAGGACACGCAGATGGAGTACGGCGGTTCGGAAATGGTTCGCCATCCTGCGCTGGGGTCTTGGACTGGAGCGTTGGACACGGCGATATGAGCAAATCGAACGGGTGCCCGCCTGTTCCACCGATAAAAAGATTAAAGCATGTGCGGAATCTGCGGGAAACTGAATTTTGATCGCCAGCAACCGGTGGACCGAACCTTCCTCCGCCGGATGATGGAGTTGATCCGACATCGGGGGCCGGACGGTGGCGGTGAGTACTATTCCGGCCACATCGGTCTGGGGCATCGACGGTTGAGTATTATCGATCTCAAGACTGGTGATCAGCCTATTTCCAATGAAGATGAGACGGTCTGGGTCGTCTTCAACGGGGAGGTCTATAATTTCCAGGAACTGCGAGTGGATTTGGAGTCCCGTGGTCACAAGTTTAAATCTTCCACGGACACTGAAGTTATTGTCCACCTCTACGAAGAAGCAGGTGTGGAATGCGTACCACGGCTTAGGGGAATGTTTGCGTTTGCACTTTGGGATAGGCAAAATCAGCTTCTTCTTCTTGCCCGAGACAGGGTTGGAATTAAACCACTTTACTACACCATCACCCCAAATGGGTTTATCTTTGCATCGGAAATCAAGGCAATCCTTGCTGACCCGTCGGTCGAACGACGAATCAACCCACACGCTATTGACCGGTTCCTCACCTATGGTTACTTGCCGGGAAACGAAACGCTCCTTGAGGGCATTTATAAGCTAGAGCCTGGCCATTACATGACTGTATCCGATGGGAAGACCTCTAAGCGGCAATATTGGGATCTGCACTTCGAAACTTCCCCGCAATGGAAGAACTTTGGCGATGCGGTGGAAGAACTGCGGGTGCTGCTGCGACAAACAGTCAAGGACCACATGATCAGTGATGTGCCTGTGGGCGTGCTGTTGAGCGGTGGGGTGGACTCGACAGGGGTTTTGCGCTATGCTGTGGAGCAGACTAACAAACCCATCCACACGTTTACTATTGGATTCAATAGTGAGCGCTTTGCGGATGAGCGAACCTATGCCCGACTGGCTGCTCAACGATACGCGACAGTGCACCAGGATATTACCATGACTGCCAAAGACTTTTGCGACTTTCTGCCGGAGTATGTCTGGCACATGGAGGAACCTGTCTTCGAGCCGCCAGCTATTGCGTTATACTATGTCTCAAAGCTTGCCCGTGAATCGGGAATCAAGGTTCTTTTATCGGGCGAAGGTGGGGACGAAGCCTTCGGCGGTTATCAGAACTACCGAAATCTCCTCTTACTGGAAGATCTGAAGTCATTTTTCGGCCCTGCAAAAGGATTACTTCGTTTTGGATTCCGATCATTAGGATTAGCTGGATGGAGCCGCATCGGACGATACAGCAGCTTCGTGAATCTGCCATTGTCAGAATACTATTTGAGCCGAACCGCGACACCCGACTCAGATTTAAACCGATTGAAACATTTCCTATACACGAAAGAGTTTACAGAGACCCTTAGGGTACATGATTCTCATGCCCCCACGCGTAACCTATTCGCCATGATTGATGGCCAGATGTCACTCAATCGCATGCTCTATGTAGATACGAAAACCTGGTTGCCTGACGATCTGCTGATCAAGGCGGACAAAATGACCATGGCCACCTCCGTAGAGCTAAGGGTACCCTTGCTGGATTTCCAAGTGCTAGAGTTCGCTGCCTCGTTGCCAACCAGTTTTAAGGTTCGCAGATGGACTACCAAACGAGTCTTGAAAGCGGCTCTGCAGGACTCAGTCCCGAGGGAAATCCTCAAACGGAAAAAGACCGGTTTCCCTGTTCCATATGACAAATGGTTGTACAATGGAATGCATGATTTTGTCTCTGACTCCATCCTGGTTCAAAACTCAGCTTTGGGCTCCTATTTTGACAGAGGAAAAGTTCGACACCTGCTCCATACGCATCGGCAAAACGGAAATTTATCTAAGGAAGTGTTCTGTCTTCTCATGATTGAGCTTTGGTATAGAGCGTTTATGCTCAAACGTTGACTCTCATACTTTGGCTCTGGGGAGAGAAAAACAATTCTTTCAGGGAGAGTAAACCATGGACGACCATCAACGACCACTTAAAGTTCTTCATAGTTTTCCTCACCGCCTCGGTAAGGCACGGATCTGCACTACCGCATGGCAGGAGATAGATAGCGCGGCGGCCGCAGGGGCAGATATGCTTGTCATGGCTGGTGATTCGGTGCGGCCATTTCTCAGGCCGGTACGGCTGAGGACAACTCTTTCACGTGGTAAACTGAGAATACCATATCGTTTATTAGGAACAATGAGAGCTTGTATGCTCCACGACTGGCTGGTAGCCAGACAGTTGCCGAAGATGACCGGGCAGATAGATATTATTCACGCATGGCCATTAGGGGCATTAAACACAATCAAAGTTGCAAAACGACTAGGAATTCCTGTGGCCCTTGAGCGTTGTAATGCGCACACTCGTTTTGCCTATGAGGTTGTTCAAAAGGAATGCGAACAGGTAGGTGTGTCGCTACCTAAAGATCATGAGCATGCATATAACGAGGACATCCTGCGACGGGAAGAAGAGGAATATAGCCTTGCAGATGCCATCCTATGCCCCTCGGATTTCGTTGTTAAAACATTCGTAGACCAAGGATTTCCTAAAGAGCGGTTAGTTCGTTTCATCTATGGGGTAGACGAAAATAAATTTTTCCCAGATTACAACCGCAGTGTTCCTGAACGCGGGGGGCTGACAATGATTTTTGTTGGCGTATGCGCTGTTCGAAAGGGACTGCATTATGCATTGGAGGCATGGCTCCAATCCTTGGCTTGCCGCGACGGCCGTTTTCTGATTGCCGGCGAGTTTATCCCAGCCTACCGGGATAAGCTGGCTCCCATGCTAGCCCATCCAAGTGTAGAGGTGCTCGGACACCGAGACGATGTACCAGAACTTATGCGCCAAAGTGATCTTTTCGTTCTTCCGAGCATTGAAGAAGGGTTTGGGTTGGTTTGCACCGAAGCCATGGCCACAGGTTGCGTACCGCTGGTGTCGGATGCCTGCACGGACCTGTGCCGTGACATGGAAAACGGGATGGTACATCCAGCGGGGGACGTAAAAGGACTAACAACGCATATTAACCTGCTGCATGAACGTCGAGACATTCTAACCCAATTGCGCGACACAGGTCTACGGTCGATTCCATCGATTTCGTGGATGGCTGCTGGAAGATCGCTCATAGAGGCGTATCGAAGAGTCCTTTTTTCAAGTCGTTCGTCATGATGGGTAGATAGAAGAACAGGCAGCGATGAAAAAATCGTGATAGATTTCAGATAGGATGGTGCCTGTGTTTGGTTTTGGTAAGGAGTAAGGCGCTTATGAGGCACGAATTGTCGCAACGGCTCAGGGGCAAATTTAAGGATTGCTTGTATCGTGGCATCAGTGATGTTGGGTATCGATTGACTCCGCGATCTTACCTGGCTGATATCGAGATGTGGTACCACCTGCGGAAGTTATTCGCTCGGCAGGGGATAAACACAGTCCTCGACGTGGGGGCAAATGAAGGACAATACAGGAACTTCCTACGACGTCGCTGCGGTTTTAATGGGTGGATTGTCTCTTTTGAGCCGGTGCGATCTGTCTTCGAGGTGTTAAAAACAAAGGCTAAGGTAGATCATCGCTGGCTCACTTTCAATTGTGCCATAGGTAGTCAGAGGGGGAGATGTGAGCTCAACGTGATGCGCGATACACATTTCAGTTCATTTCTTGATCCTTTGCAGACTAACGTACACCGTTCCAATATCATTGAGAAAAACGTTGTGGAGCGGCGGGAAACTGTTGAAGTGCAATGTCTGTCCGACATAATACCCTGGCTATCACGGAGATATCCGATTGGCAGGATTTACCTAAAAACAGACACACAGGGGCACGACCTCGAAGTGCTTCGGGGAGCAAGGGGTGAATTGAATACTATTGTAGCACTGCAGATAGAAGTCCCCGTCAAGCCTGTCTACAATGTAATGCCGACCTTTTCACAGATGATAGATGCACTCGCCGTTTATGGCTTTGATGTTACAGGGATGTTCGTTGTTTCTCGGGATGAACTGATGCGGGTCATAGAATTCGACTGTGTTGCAGTCAATAACAAAATGGTTTCACGTCCGTCGTGAGGCGGGTGCCGATTTATGGGATATACAGACGCAGGTTTGCTGGGCCAGCTGGTTTATTTACCTCCCTGCCGAAGAGTCTGTCAAGGGTTTACCTCTTCATCTCAATGATAATTTCTTAAACTGACACATGAAAATCAGCGTACTCATTCCCACTTATAACGCTGCCAAGACAATAGAGATGAGTCTGGCCTCTGTGTTTCGGCAGACCATCCAGCCCGACGAGATCGTGGTCCTGGTGGACGGTGGCACTGACGAGACCGTTTCGCGATTAGATCCATTGAAAGGACGTATCAATCTCGTCGTCCAAGAGAATCGCGGTGTGGCACAAGCGCGCAATCGTCTGGTGGAGCTTGCCCAGGGAGAAATGTTGGCGTTTCTCGACTCGGATGACGTATGGCACCCCAAATACCTGGAGGTGCAGCATGGCCTTCTTCAGGACTATCCCTCTGCGGTGGCCAGCTTTACAGGACATATACGGTTTCATGGATATGGAGAATATGAGTGTTCAAATGTGCTGGACGAAGATCGTGATCACGCGACTCTGATTGACCGTGTGGAATTCTTCCGGTGCTATAACACCACCACAGCCGTTTTCGGCAGTATGAGTTATTGCTGTGTACGCCGTCAGACCTTCGAGAAAATAGGGTCAAACCCCTTCAGCACGGGCCTTCATGGCGTTGAGGATTCCTATCTTTGTTACCAGCTCGCACTCCTCGGGTCAGTGGTCTATCTGCCATCCCCACTTGTGGCCTATAGGATAACCGAGGGTTCGCTTTCGGTGAATCGATTGAGAAACCTCGGGTTGTGGGTGCATGCTTTTGAAATGCTCCAAGAGCCTTATCGGAGGAGTGCTCCTCTCGCATTAGCCAAGGCTTTCGCCGCTGGATATGCATCCAAGCGAAGAGAGTATGCCAAAGTCCTTTTGGGGGTCGGGAAAAGTGTCGAGGCTCGACGTCAATTGATTCGGTCCTTGGGCAACTGCTGGCATCCGCCATCGCTATGCAAATCCTTAGGATTGCTACTTCTAAGTTTACTTCCTCCAGTCCTGCAGCCTCAATGGCCATCAAGTGTTAGACAGGTTGGAGTGCCTCCCGTGGCCTGCGGAAAAAATGGGATGAATTAGATGTACTTATTCTTTCTATATTTGAATAAATTAAGGCAACACACGGTTATCAAGGAAGTGGATTATTCTTGAAAAGCAAGTCGATGACGGTGTGTGTTGCATGAAATGAAATGACCGATATAGGTGCGGGTTTAACAGTTTTCTTCTGTCTTACAGTATTGGCCTTACCCCGCCGGCTGGCGGCCTTGGCCTATGTTGCGGCCGCTTTTTACATAACCCAGGGACAATCTCTAGAAATTGGCGACATCAACTTCATGGCCATCAGATTCGTCGAAATAGCGGCTGCAATCCGGGTAGTGATGCGTCGTGAGGTGACTTCGATACGCATGACGTCACCGGATCATTGGTTACTCATGTTCTTTGCCGCTTACATGGGGGTCACTCTGCTGAGAGTGGGAACCCTCGATATGTATACGATCGGATTGACTGTTGATGGCCTGCTGGTATTTTTCACCTTTCGAATATTAATTTCTACACCGGATGAATTTACTTACTTCATGAAGGGTATGGTATTGCTGTTGGTTCCGTTCGCCTTGCTCATGATAGAAGAGTCCATCAAAGGTAGAAATTCGTTTTCACTAATGGGCGGAGTACCAGAAATACCGATCTATCGTGAAGGATATTTTCGCTGCCAGGGCAGTTTCCGGCATGCCATAACGGCTGGAACTGTGGGGGCAACCTTCTTCGCGATATTTGTTGGATTCTTGTTTCAGAAGGCAAATCGCTGGTGGGCACTCATCGGAGGTATTGCAAGTTTGATTATTGTCGTCACTTCGCATTCAAGCGGGCCGCTGTTAACCACCATAATTGTATGTACCGCCTGGTGCTGCTGGTTTTTTCGACGTTATATGAAGTGGGTGCGACTAGGTGCAGTTGCAGCCTTCATCGGATTGAATCTGGTGATGAAGGCACCGGTCTGGTACATTTTCGACCGAATCAGCGGTGTCATCGGTGGGGATGGCTGGCATCGAGCGAATCTTATTGATAAATTTGTGAAAAGCTTTGGAGATTGGTGCTTGATTGGCATGCCTATGGAAAAAACTATCGGATGGGCTGCCACAGTTACAAAATTTGGTTATACGGATATCACAAATTATTATATATCCATAGGCATAAATGGAGGACTTATTTCCCTTGTGATTTTTATTGCGATGCTGAGTTCTTGTCTGAAACTTGTAGGATTGGCTTTAAGATCCTTGCGCAATGAAATCACAATCCAAATGAATTTTGAATCTATATTATGGGGAGTGGGTAGCGCAGTATTTGCTCATGCTGTGAATCTCACATCAGTATCTTACTGGGACCAATCCTATGTCATCTGGTACCTGCATCTTTCGGTTGCCATAAGCCTTGGACATTACTGCTTAAAAGCAACGACAATGAGCAATACGAGTAAGAAAGATTTGAAACCAGCAACCAGGCCTGCATTCTTCGGGCAGGGAGCTTGAGATAAGGAAGGCAGGGAACGTGGAACAACAGGAGCATCGGAGGATCGCTCTTCTTGGTATCACCCGCAACACCGATAACTACGGTGTGCGTGTGCTACTGAGTTCGGCTGTCGAGGTGTTGTCAGCTACCGAGCCCGAAGCAGAGATATTTTTGCTCGATTATGGGCGAATGCCTGAGGTGTGGAAGGAGATGACAAGTGGCGGTGAGCGCCAGATAAGTCTGGTTAATCTTCGATTCAGCTGGCGATTATACCTGCCAAATAACGTGTTTCGTCTCATTGCTCTTGTCGTCTTCTTGCGGACCATTCCTATCAAAGGTTGGAGACTACGACTCCTGGGTCGGAATCCTTGGTTGCGTCAGGTTATTGGGGCCGCTACCCATTATTCTGTCGCTGGGGGGGACAGCTTCAGTGATATCTATGGTTTAAAGCGATTTCTCTATGTGACACTACCTCAAGTCTTAGTATTGTTATTGCAGAAGCCGTTGGTCTTGTTGCCACAAACCTATGGCCCGTTTTCCGGATGCCTATCCCGATTCTTGGCGCGGTGGATTCTGTGCCGAGCAAAGGTTATCTATTCAAGAGATATGGCGGGAATAACAATGATACGGGATCTGGTAGGTTCGAATCTTCCAAATGTGCAAGTAGTTCCTGACATGGGCTTCTGTATGACGCCTGAACCCTTAGATAGAGAAATCACAAAGAATATTGAGAATTTCCGCTTGCAAGGACCAATAGTAGGATTAAATATCAGCAGTCTCCTCTACATTGGGGGATATACTGGAAATAATATGTTCGGCCTTCGCGAGCCCTTTCCTGTACTTGTTGAGACCCTGTTAAAACATATTACTCAGGTCCTAATGGCCCAGGTTCTCCTGGTGCCGCACGTCTGCGGGGGCCAGTTAAGCGAAGAAGACGAAACTCGGTTATGCAGACGTCTGGAGAGGGAGTTTAACCAACATTTAGGTAAGCGCCTCTATTACCTCAACCACGACCTAAACCATCGGCAGATGAAATCTGTGATTGGCCTCTGTGATTTCTTTATTGGGGCACGCATGCATGCATGTATTTCAGCAGTATCTCAGGGAGTTCCGTGCATATGTCTCTCCTATAGTCCCAAGTTTGCAGGTGTGATGAGTCCTCTGGGAGGGGTGCAGGTGGTTGATCTTCGGAAAGCAATGATTCCTGAGGTTTTGAAGACAGTCGAAGAAGGATTTTATGCACGTGAGCAATCGCGTTACAAACTGAGAGAAACGATCAAAGTTATTCAGGGAAAACTGCATTTGCTAACGGAACGACCACTCAATGGTTCGATCATTTAGAAAGATGGATACAGAACATAGAAATATCCAGAATACTGTTGAAAGTACTGGTATTAGCATTAGGGTGAGATATGGGTTCATTGAGTCATGATGGTCTCGTAAAAAGTCTGGAAATACGTCTTTCTGTCATTCCGGCGAAAGCCGGAATCCAGTATTTTCAAATAGTTATAAATTCCCTGGACTCCGGTTTTCACCGGAGTGACGACTTTTTACGAATTCATCAGTCATGATTTATGACAATTTTTCATTATGGAGTATTTAATGTCCACACTGGCTGGTGTGAACCTTGAGGTGGAAACCATACGACAGAAAAGTTAACTGCTTATAAATATTAATATTAGTACACAGCGACTGTGCGTATCAAAAGACTTGGTACGGTTTTTGCTTATAATTGATTTAATTAATAAGGAGAGTGAAATGCAAATTATTGGCCAAAAAGAAATTCGACTTCTTACTATTGAGACCATGCACCGTCGACGGGCTGGCGTGGGGTTTGCTAATGTTTTCTTTATTGTATGTATAGTTGCTTTCCTCTCTTCGGTCCAAATTTCAGTGGCAGCTGATTGGTATCTGTACGCCTCTGCTAGAGGCCAAAACGATGGAACATCTTGGTCAGATGCGTGGACTAGCCCGGCTAATATAGTCCAAAATAAACTTCAGCCAGGGGACACGCTTTGGATTCAAGGAGGTAATTACACAACAAATCTATCATTTACGGACAGACACGGAATAACTGTACGTATTGCCCCCAATGCTACACAACCAGCAGTCTTTACTTTTTTTCATGTTTATAATTGTGATGGTTTTACCATAGATGGGTTGTTAAAAGGGTTTCAGATGATTCAGTTTACTCGTTCGGAGCCTTCTTTAGGACACGCGGTTAATCTAAGACAAAGTAAGCCAATTACAGTGCGTGGTTTGTTAATTGATCGAGGGTCAGAGTATGCCTATGACACAGTTCAGCAACATGGCATTAGGGTATGGGACAATTCTGGGAAAGTAATTATTGATTCCTGTATTGTTAAAAATACAACAGGTGATGGTATCAATATCACCCAAATAGATTACAGTGGAGCAGATAATAATGATTATGAATGGATTCTAATATCAAACTGCACAATTATGAATGTCGGAGATGATGGTATTCAGGCAGGCTCAAATCATAATATTACTGTGCGTGATTGCCACATAGACAAAAATAGATTTCCTACTTATTTTGGAGGCCATCCTGATGGCTTCCAACTTAATCCAGACGGATACAAAGTTAAAATATACAACAATACATTTCGGGGATTCAATCAAAACGTGTTTATCGAGTATGCCTTAAACGACATTTTTATTTATAATAATATATTCATTGGAATTAGTACAATTGGAACAGATCGAGCAATTAACCATTCGGTCAGAGACAATTTTTCAGGTACATTTCTTGTGGCGAATAATATAATGTATAACTTTCTGACTTTTATGGCGTGTAACGGCGGTTTCCCGCGCTCCACTGTAATTGGAAACAATATTTTTGTAAATTGTAGGCTTTTGACAAGCAAAAACGGGGCATTTTTAGATGCAACAAATATTTATTGGGACTTTCCAAGGGTACAATATTATGATTCGAATGGCAATCCTGTTACATCCCCGTCGGACCGATTTGCCGGCAACTCTAGGTACTGTGACCCAAAGTTCGCTTCATTAGATACGTTTAAATTAGATACGAGCTCACCTTGTATTGGTGCCGGAAAGAATCTCAACAGCTATTTCACATATGACCGTGCTGGAGTGATTCGGGGGACAATATGGGACGTTGGTCCGTATAATTCGGTAGGTCTCTCTGCCCCAAAGAACTTAAGGATTATTCCCTAATCGGACACATCCTTGGAATTATGGATGAAAGTTAAATGCACAGCCAGTTGCTTCTCTATGATTATGCATCTGCCTCGCGAAGGCTCAGTTATTGCAAATAAGTAAATCAGTCGAACCCCCTTCCTTTTATAACCTGTGAATCTTACAGAAAACATTCTAAGAGGTACCATAGTGCTTAGCCTCGGAGAGATTGCCGTGTATGGTTTATCATTTGCCCGTAACCTGATACTGGCTCGTATTCTCACTAAGACGGACTTCGGACTGGCTGCAGCATTATCCGTGGGTATATCGCTGTTAGAATTGGTTGGCCGAATGGCATTCGGCAAGCAGATTATTCAGAACCGGGAAGGCAATGACCCTCGATTTCAGTCGGTGGCCCATTCAGTTCAATCGATAGTTGGAGTGGCATCGGCCCTGTTGGTCCTAGCGAGTGCATACCCGATGGCTGCTGTCTTTGGTGTGCCGGAGTTGGCGTGGGCTTTTGCCTCGCTGGCATTAATCCCGCTAGCCCGTGGCACGATACATCTGGATCTGATGCGACTTCAACGGCAATATATTTTCGGTCCAGGTTTACTAATGGAGGTAGTACCGCAAGGATTGGCTACTATGGCGGCGTGGCCGCTGGCTGTTTGGATGGGTGATTTCCGTGCAGTGTTGTGGATCATGCTGGGTAAGGAGCTTCTAACCGTCGCGATGTCTCATTTGCTAGCGGAGCGCCCATATAAATGGGCATGGGATATGAATCATGTGAAGCAGATGCTGGCCTTCGGCTGGCCGTTGTTGTTCAATGGATTTGTAATTTTCACTTCCCAGCAGGGGGATCAAATGCTTATCGGGACAACCTTTTCGTTGGCGGATCTCGGGTCCTACTCGATCGCTTTCTCTCTATCTGTTGTGCCGTTTTTCATTTTTGGCCAGGTAGCATCTTCCTTAATGCTTCCTATGCTTTCCCGCCATCAGGATGATCCTGGTGTGTTTCAACGATATTACCTCCGCTGTGTGGAGCTGTCGGTGTTGGGAGGACTGCTGGTGCTGGGCCCATTGGTTGTGGCAGGAGAGCCTGTTGTGCGTTTGCTCTATGGTCCGAAGTACTCTGGGGTTGGGACGCTGATGGCCGTATTTGGAGCAATTGCGGCGCTTAGGTTCTTACGCTGGGCGCCAGCTGTAGCAGCCATGGCACGCGCTGATACGATTAATCATCTTATTGGGAATATTGCTCGTGCAGTGAGCTTGCCACTTGCATTGCTGTTGGTAGCGTTGGGTGTACGTGACGTTGTAATGGTGGCGTTGTGCGGTATGGTCGGGGAGATTTTATCAATTCTGGTTTCAGTGGTGCGTGTCCGGATGCGGCAAGGTATTCGGCTGAGAGTACATACCACCGCATTTCTCTTTTTAGCCGGATGGATAATGGTTGGCGCGACGGCAAATCGGTTTTTGGGGGATGGAAGTTCGATATGGCAGGCGGGGGCTGCTGTTTTAGTACTTTGGAGCATGGGCGCAGTTGCTGCGTCATTCCTATTTCCTAATTTAATGATTTTGTATCGCCGGACACTCGCAGACCTACATATTCCAGCAATTTTTTCAGGGCGTTGATTTTAGATCAGAAATTTACGAGTGGATTTAGTGGAATGGTAGAAAGCTACCTCACCAAAACCGATAATTGGATAGATACAGGACAGTTGAAGCTTTCAAATTCTAAGCACTTGCGTGTATTGAGCCAGGCGGCAACTTATGAAACGGAGAGAAGCAGGACACTGGCGAGATTGGGGGGGATACTTTGTAGGTTTCGTCCACTCCGCAATATGTTCATTCGTTGGATCTGCCACTACGAAGGTGGACAGATTTGGTCTACAAGCTTTCGCGAGTTGATGACCAAATATTATGATGTCATCATCGGCCGTTATAGTTACGGACCATGTCTTTGGCCCGGAGAACTTCCCCGAAAAACCCAAGTCGGGAATTTCTGTTCATTTGCTCCCGGGGTGAAGGTATTTCGACGGAATCACCCTGTTACATTTGTATCTCTTCATCCATTTTTCTTCAACTCACGTTTAGAGATTCTTGATCGTGATACGATTGAGGCGGTTGAGAATAATCCGCTTCACATTATGGATGACGTTTGGATTGGTGCCGATGCCATTATTACGCCCCGCTGTCATCGAATAGGTATTGGTGCAGTGGTGGGGGCGGGCGCAGTGGTTGTTGGCGATGTGCCGGACTTCACCATCGTCGCAGGTAATCCGGCACAGTTAATAAGAAAACGCTTCAACGACGAGATTTGTGAAATACTTCTTGATTTGCGCTGGTGGGCGTATCGGCTGGATCAACTTTTGCCGTTGTTGCCCCTCTTTGTTGGGGAGGTTACGTTTGAAAATATTCAACTACTTCGTGAACATCTTAGAAACCAATTTCCGAAATAATCAGCGTGCAAACTTTATCCTCGTGAATCGAATCGTATTTCTTAGTCCTCTGTGTTGATTAGAGGTTTAAGATTTCAATTAAATCGATAAAAATTAGCATCTTGGAAACGCCTGTGAGTTCGGGCAACCGGGGGGCTGGCTTTGGGGGCATCACTGGTAAATCTCTGTGCTCAGGGAGCTAATGGGGGTGAAGTGCTGCTTATGCTCGGGCACCACAATAGCGAACCAGTTCAGTTTCGTGTCAACGGTGAACCACATTCCATCCGGGTGGTGAATTGTCGTCTTTCGCCTCGTGCCAGATTTAAGGAACATCTGGGGTGGATTGTCCTGGCCTGTCTTTTATACCGAATCTTGCCAGTGAAATCTCTACGATCTTCATTGAGCCGACTCACTCCCTGGATATCCGCAATGGAAGAGGCAGACGTGATCGGAGACGTGAGAGGGGGAGATAGCTTCTCGGACATATACGGGATAAGGCGATTTATTCATGGTTTCCTGATGGCCTGGACAGTCGTGTTGGTGAAAGGAACAATTGTTCAGTTCCCACAGACATTCGGGCCATATAAAAGCCTGATAGCCCGGGGTCTTGCCGGTTACCTATTGCGGCGTTCGTCAATAATCATGGCCAGGGACAGAAAAAGTCAGAGGCTCGCGCAGGAACTTGTAGATCATCAAAAAGAAGTCTTGTTGTGCCCCGATGTAGCCTTCTCTCTGGAAGCAGTGAAACCAGATCATATAGAGTTACATCCTTCCCTGAACGGTCTCAAAGTCCCTTTGAAGCTCATTGGCTTGAACGTCAACGGGCTTTTGTTCAACGGTGGATACACACGGGATAACATGTTTGGTCTCAAATTGAATTATCGAAGCCTGCTACCATCGCTGGTGAAGGTGCTTTTGGAAGAGCATCCCGGTGAGCTGTGGCTCATTCCCCATACATACGGTCCGCCCAATAGCGTAGAAAGTGACCCGGAGGCATGCCGGAAGTTACGCCTGGCGCTTCCGGAAGACTTAGGTAAACGGGTAAGGATGGTCACGGGGGAATACGATTGCCATGAGATAAAATGGCTGATCGGCCAATGTGACTTTTTCATAGGCTCGCGAATGCATGCCTGCATTGCGGCTCTTTCTCAGGGCGTGCCGTGTGCGGGCATCGCCTATAGCCAGAAGTTCGAAGGGGTCTTCGATTCCGTTGGAATGGGCGACTGGGTAGTGGACGGTCATAAGACGACCACCGAACAGTCCGTCGATCGTATACTGGACCTTTACCGCAGGAGAGAAGAGATCCGCCACGAGCTGAAGACTAAAGTCAAGGAGGCCAAAACCAGGTTATACAAAACTTTCGATAACCTTTTTTCCCAGGAATGTAAAGGGTCAAAGAGATATACTTTGCCGTGAACCCGGAAGTGACAAAACTACTCATTGTCTTGCAGTTTGACTTAATTTTTAAGTCAACTCCCTAATGCTTCAAACTTTAGATCCAAACGAGGTTCTGTCGAGACTTTTTGGGTCTGTGTCAAGGGCAAGAATTCTTGAGCTTCTCATTTCACAGACAGGCAGGGCCTTTTATCAGAGAGAGATCATGTATGAAGCGGGACTCAGCCTGCAGCCGACCCAGCGGGAGTTAAAGAATTTGCTCGATCTGGGGATCATCAAGAGAAGGGAAACCGGTGATAAAGTCTACTATGAAGTCGATACACTATCCCCTTTTTTCAAACCCCTCTCCGAGGTCTTCGAAATTGTCCAAAGACAGAGCGAATCTCAAAAGAGGAGATAATAAAACGGATCCATTGTTGCATTATTCCCCAGGGGAACCACTTTTCAAGTGCTTTAATCAAATTGTAGCTTTCGCATGGGGACCGGATAAAAGGTATCCCCCGACTTCCTGAATTACTGACTTAATTTTTAAGTCAATAATGGACCTGTCGTCCTTTTTTATTCTCAGAGAAAAGGTTTTTTCGATTTCTCATATTCTCTGACTTAATATTTAAGTCAACGTGTTTAAGATGGTTGTTGCTTTAAATTGAGAGAAGATCCTTGGCAGACTATTCAGCTTTATTTCCATTGCAGAAAGAACATATCTTCGGTCTACGATGGAGAAGGTTCTTCTCTAAGGCTTAAGAATCTGGCATGAGTTTTAGAAACGTAGCGGATATTACTAGGTGGCGATTGTGTGTGGGGTGCGGGGCCTGCGTTCCGGCCTGCCCGGATGGATTCGTTAGGCTTGTTAATAGGGAGAGCGAAGGGATCAGACCAGTAGTGACTGCAGAGGGCTGCGGAACATGCGATAAATGCTTAACGGTATGCCCGGGTTGGCAACTACCTAAATATGCCTTTGAAGGTAATGGGGAACAGATAAATTTGATGAGGTCGGACTGGGGACCGATCAAGGAGATATGGGAAGGGTATGCTGGAGATGACAATCTCCGCTATTTCTCATCGTCTGGTGGGGCTTCAAGCGCATTAGCCCTTTACTGCCTTGAGAAAGAGGGAGTGGGGCAAGTTATCCACACAGGCCCGGATCACGAAACTGCTTGGAGCAATCAGACTGTTTTCAGTAAAACAAAAGATCAACTTCTTGAACAAACCGGTTCACGCTATGCCCCTGCCTCTCCCTGTGATAGTTTATCTGAAATTGTCACTGCACAGGGGCCATCTGTCTTCATTGGAAAGCCGTGTGACATACAGGGTTTAACAAAGGCCAAATCGATATTTCCAGAACTCAAAAAAGGGATTGAGCTGAAATTGAGCATTTTCTGTGCAGGGACCCCCTCCACGGCAGCTACACTCAAGTTGATAGAATCGCTTAACGTTCCACAGAATCAGGTCACTGGCATTCGTTATCGGGGCAGGGGCTGGCCTGGCACCTTTGCAGTCTGGATGAATGGAAGCAAAAAACCTGCGGTCGATATTCCGTATTCTGAGGCGTGGGGATTTCTGCAAAAATACCGGCCGTTCAGGTGCTATCTTTGTCCAGATGGCACAGGGGAGCTTGCGGATATCTCATGCGGCGATCCATGGTACCGAAAGATCCGTGATAAGGAGCAGGGATATTCACTGATTTTGATTCGGACGAAGCGGGGAAAAGAAATATTCCATAAAGCATTAAAAGAGGGTTATATCATGGCTGAGAAGGTGAAGCCCGAGGTCTTACGCTTATCCCAGCCAGAATTTCCTGCAAAGAGAGGCGCCGTCTGGGGAAGACTGCTTGCGATGAAGATGTTTGGCATCCCTGCCCCAACCTACGAAGGGTGGCCTTTATTTGAGTGTTGGACGAAATTGTCGGCTAAAGAAAAAACAAAATCGATTCTTGGAACTGCGAGAAGGATTATTGCAAAGAAATACTACAGGCCGATGAGGTATTGAATATATGAGTGAAGGGTAGGGGGCAGGGGAAAGGTCAAAGGAAAAAGGATCAATGATAAAAACCAGGGATAAGGACACCAGGGCGCCAGGAACAATGGAATACTGGAATGATGGGATAAGGAGACCAGGAAATCAGGAATGATAGGGCGTGAAGGCCTTGGATGGAATTGGAACGTATAGTAGTATGAAAAAATTTATTGTCATATTGCTCCTCGTTGTTGTTTTAATTGGTACCGGCATTGTCAGGGCAACGGAAAGGGGAATTCGGACGGCCAGCCTGGAGTATCGGGACCATGTCGTTCAGGACGGTGTGACGTGGAAATTTAGAGAAAAGGTGCCTGTCGGAAGATTCGTCAACTCGGACTTTTATATTGTGGGGCGTGCGATAATAGTATCTATAACACCTGCGCCTGGAAATGGAAGAAACGGCAATGTTTTAAATCTGTCCCAGGACCCTTTCAGGAGTGGTTTTGATGACAGGGTGAGTGACAACAGTTATGAACCGGGTCTGAGCGTGCGTTTGCCAATCGAAATGGCGCCTGGCGATGTTCTCATTTCATCGATCAGCGTGAACGCAGTAGGAGAACTTCCCGCTCCTCTCAGACCTATTGATAAATCGAGAAGTCCTGTCAGAAGTGTCAGTATCCTGACATGCCTGGCCGAGCCTGTACCGCAGGATGCTTTTCGCCCATCGTATTGCGATCGAGAACAGAAGATATATCTCGCACGGAACCTTCGAAGGGATCTGCTTCCCCGCCTTCCTCGTGTCAACGGCGGGCTGGATCATGATTCCAGGCCGGTTTCAATAGAGGATTGGGCCGATCGATTCCGAAGGCCATGGATCGACACATGCTTCTTTGGCTTCGATGCGCCCATTGAATATATGCCTCACTATGGACGCGAGGTGGGCAGGGCAGTGGGGATCGCCAGCCTCATGTTGATGCTCGATTATTCTGCGGCGGAGAAGGAGAAACTGCTGGTCAACTTCGTGCAATATGGAATTGATCTCTGGGGCATTGTGCGAGCTGGTTATCGAGGCTGGCCGGGCCATGGGGGACACGGCTCGGGCAGGAAGTGGCCCATAATTTTTGCAGGCATTATGCTCAATGATCCGGGTATGCAATCACCCAATAAGAAGTACCCCTCGGTCATGTTCGGCGAGGATATGCAGACCATGTATGGATATGGCTGGACAGGAGCCAAAGCGTTGTATGCTGGCCATGTAGGAAAGGGCGGAAGGGAGGGGAAGGTTGGGTGGGGGGCTTATGAGCACCTCCATCCTTCGCAGTGGCCAAGCAACATCGGCGAAAATTACCGGCGTTGCTGCACGAGTATAGCGTGGGTGGGGCAGGCTCTGGCAGTGAGGATTATGAATGCCCAAAAGCTCTGGAACCATGATGCATTTTTCGACTATGTTGACCGCTGGATGACGGAGGACGATACAAAAGCGATTGAAGAGATTAAAAGAACGAGGGGCTGGGATTATTCCGCAAAATGGGCGCGCCAGCGCCAGGCCTGGGATCCATTTGTGAATGAGATGTGGGCAAAATACCGAAATGCTTTACCGGCCCAATAACAGATGGAGACATTGGACATTGTTTTTAACATGTTAACTCAATAACTCGTTACTTCGGAGGGTTTTTCTGGTGGATACCTTGCGACTGACCCCTTCTATCTCACGTTTTAAAGGCATCATTCTTGCGGGCGGAGCCGGGACTCGACTTTATCCGATTACTAAAGCTGTCAGCAAACAGCTTCTGCCCGTTTATGATAAACCCATGATTTACTACCCGCTATCCATTCTAATGTTAGCTGGGATTCGGGAAATTCTTATCATTTCCACACCTGAAGATCTTCCACGGTTTAAGGATCTATTAGGAGAAGGTTACCAATGGGGCCTAAAGTTCTCTTATGCCGAGCAGCCACGGCCAGAAGGTCTTGCTCAGGCTTTTATTATTGGCAAAGAATTCATTGGTGAAATCAATGCTTGTTTGATCCTTGGTGATAATATATTTTATGGGCACGGTCTTCCGGAAATTCTTCAAAGAGCTACACGGATTGATAAAGGAGGACTCATCTTTGGATATTGGGTGAAGGATCCGGAGAGATACGGGGTTGTTGAATTTGATGGGTCAGGAAAAGTGCTCAGTATAGAAGAAAAGCCCCGAAAGCCTAAATCGAACTATGCCGTGCCAGGGTTATATTTTTATGATAATAAGGTGGTGGAGATTGCTTCCAATCTGAAACCATCAGCCCGTGGGGAGCTGGAGATTACCGATGTGAACAGGGAGTATCTCGAACGGGGGGAATTAAAAGTGGAACTCTTGGGGAGGGGGTTTGCCTGGCTGGATACAGGTACCCATGAGTCACTTCTTGAAGCAAGTAATTTTATTGAAACGATTGAGAAAAGACAAGGCTTAAAGGTTTGTTGTGTCGAAGAAGTCGCCTATCGCATGGGTTATATTGATGCAAACCAGGTACAAAGGCTCGCAGAGCCATTAGTTAAAAATGGGTACGGACAATATTTGCTTCAAATCATCGAAGAAAAGAAAAGGGGGCAGGCTACTTTTTCAAGAGAATAAAGGAAACCAAGAATGATGGAGAAGGTCAAAGGATAAAGGAGAAAGGATAAAGGATAAAGGATAAAGGAACAAGGGTAAAGGAACAATAAAAATATGGAATACTGGAATAATGGGTTAAGGAAACCAGGAAGCCAGGAACAATGGAATAATGGAATATTGGAATGATAGAAAAAAGTTACAGGGTACGGGTTACAAGTTATAAATGAAGAAATAAGGATAAAAACATTGGATAAGGAGGCCAAGTCCATCTGATACCGGTCTTGAAAGGATTCAGCACCACCAACATCACCCATCTCATCCTGGAAACACAAAGGAAATAAGAATGGGTTACTTGAGTTTTTTGAGTTACTTATGTTTGTTGTGTTCAACCCAATAACCCAATCAACCCAATAAACCCAAGCCCAAACCCAAAAACAACTTGAATAATTAATTTTAGACATGCTAAAATTGATTTGTGAATAGGATATTTGCCCATTTATCAAAGTGCAGGAGGTTAGGCATGAAGATACTTGCCACTTTTAAAGCAAAGTACCTGGAAAATGGCCACCTTTCCATCACTGAAGATGTAGCAAGTTCTTTATTGCTGAGAAAGGGGGAGGAGGTGCAAGTAGTTATAGGTAAGGAGAGTTTTGACAAAAGGGAGGAGGAAATTCATATTCACCGGGAAATTGTGAAAGAGAGAGAAGGATTCGGGAGAGGAGAGAATCACAATTAAATTAATGGACGAAGGGAGAGCAAATGAGGTCGCATGGGATAGAAGAAAAGGAAGGAATTGTTATTGAGAAGTTTCGTCGACTTTCTCAGGAGAAGAAAGAGGTATTTCTTGATTTTTTGGAATTCCTGGAATCGCGTGAGAAAGTCAAAGCATGGTTGGAATTTGATGAGTGGGCGATTAATTTGGCAAAACAGAAGGGATTTTATCAATTAACCGATGACGATGTTGCCCGTATTGTAAGCGATTTCAGGAGCAACAAATCGTGAGGGTTGTCATTGACACAAATGTTCTGATCTCTGCCATCTTTTGGACAGGAAAACCTAAACAAGTTCTGAACAAAGTTAGGCGTGAAGAAATTACCTTTCTTACATCTGAATTCATTCTTGAAGAGATAAAAGATGTTCTTACGAGAGAGGATAAACCGTTTAAACTCTCAAGGGAAGGGGTGAACTACAATGCCTGACAAGAAAGGGAATCTGTATTTGTTCGAAGCCATTGAGTTGCGTAAAGAATATGACCGGCGCATCAAGCTCCTGGAACAGTTGCTCGGGAGTGGGCAAGGTAAGCAGGATCGTTTGTTCCACCGAGGCGATGAAGAAAAGAGAGAACCAAGCGCGGACCTCGATTTAGACAAGATAGAAGAGACCCTTAAAAACATCCAAACGAAACGGGTCAAACTGAATCAGGCAATCCAGTTGGCCAATTTTGAAAACAAGATTGAGCATGAGGGAGAAACGATTTCGATCGCGGAGGCCCTGGAGCTCCGGAAAAACCTGACCTCCGATTTGGAGGCGACCTCTCATCGGGTATTGGATTCGGCCTACACACGCATCATCCACAAGGAGGAACGTGATATCGTTCATGAACCGAGACATAGTTTCAGGCAAAGCTATGAGGAGTTTCAGAACAGACTAAAGAAATTGCGGAATCTTGTGATAAAGATTCACCAGGCCAACCATGGCTATTGCGTCTACTTCAAAGATGAATGATATGGGAGAGACAGGGAGGCAAGCGCGAAACTGCTGCGAGGCAGGGTAGCCCGAAACCCAATAGCGTAAATTGGGGGTGGTCATGCTATTTATCCACCTAAAACAAGAATAGCGGTTGGGGCTGAACCAAACACAATGACTACTTATGACTTACCGAATGAGCCACTTGTAACCTTACGCATTACCTCTCACAAGATGGCCTCGCGTCTCTCTCAAAAAGTATCACCTTAGACTTGGGGTCATCAGGCTTGCAATTTCGCAATTTAAAGAGAGGGCTGAGTGGATTGGTGAGAAGTTTGAAGGGGCTCAAGAGACCCATCCTGGACGAGGGGGGGCGAGGGCGTCGCAATAGTCGCAATAAAAGATGCCCCTTGACCAGTGGACGAATGGAATAATGGGATAAGGAAGCCAGGTCCATCTGATACCGGTCTTGAAAGGATTCAGCACCAACATCACCCATCTCGTCTTAGAGACACACAGAAAATAAACCCTGTTAGAAATTCCAGCCGTTGTGATTCGAAACCGAACGGGCCATTAATTCTACCGGGGTAAAAAAGTGACAAGTGACAAGAGAGATAGCTTTTATTTATCCATTATCTGAAGAGCTTGAAGATAGGCTAAGAGTTTCAGCTTCCTTGAAGAAAGGAAGAATTGTTAGGTTTGTTGTACAATATGAGGCATTCGTTGTCGACGAATGGAGGCCGATAGTTAGATACGATAATTCTCATGGATTTGCACATAAAGATATCATCCATTATAAAGGTGAAGAAGAAAAACAACCTTTGTCCTTTCAGGATCTTAAAATGGCCCTCACCTTTGCGATTCAAGATTTGAAAACTTCGTGGAAATGGTATAGAATGGCTTATGAAAGGGAGATGGAAAATGAAGAAAGAGCAGGCCGTCAAAAAAAATCTTGATTTACTCAATGAATTCATGAAGTATGCTTTTGAGAACCCAAAAGTATTGGAAAATGTACCGCCCGAGGCCGAGTTGATCATTCTTCCAATCGATGATTCGGAATTATATGAATATAATAAAAAAACAGCCGATAAGATGATGTCCAAGGGGAAAAAGGTAGTATGCGTAAAGATGAAAAAACCGGAAATACCGGTTCCCGAATTGGAACTAATGTCAACCCCGTAAGTTGCCCTTAGACGGTATCCCAAAAAGATCGGAAAGAGCCTTTTTATGGTAGCATACAGTTGATTCGATAGCATCTTTTTGCAATAACGGGGTCAACTTCTCCATGATTTCGGTCGACACAATTTTTTTTGCGAAAATGGCTCGATAGTCATTAAGTTACGGGTTCCGTGTTAAAGGTTTGGGCATTTTTGCAACCTGCAACTGTTTGTCATCATAATATGTTTTGCATTCTCAAAAGGAATAGTGGAATATTGGAATAATGGAAAGGTGGAAGAATGGGGGAAAAACGAAAACATGGTTGCAGGTTGCACGTTCTTCAAGACATGGGGTGAAAACAGTGAAGGCAGGGGCTATGAGATTGTTGTGAGACCGAGCGATCTAAAGTCCTCGTCAAAAGAGATGGCGGGAATGTTTTTAAGCAAACCTGTGATCAACACATGGGACAACGCGTCTACAAAAGATATGGCCTTGTCTTTTGCATAGAGGTTAAAAAGTGCCAGTGCTTGATGGTATTGACTCTCCTTAGGATGAACCGCCTGATAGAGATAAATGGACTCACCAAAGATCCGGGCTTCAGTATATCCATACCTGTAAAGCAAGACGGTTATCGTTTCTGAAATAATGAACCAGCTTGTGTATATGCAGATCTTTTCCTCTTTCATTTCCCTGAAAAGCTGCAAGGCGCGTTTGTGTTCAGCATCCTTTTTTGAAAACAAGGCGACAAAGAAGCTTGTGTCGCAAAAGACGGATCTAAATCCCCTGAGTGTGCTCATTTTCAGTCCCGTAGAGGAGCTTTTTATAGTTTCTGGCTACTGTTCGTAATGGCTCATCGGGTTCAGGCAGAGATTCAATCGATTTTAGCACCTCTTCGTAGGGATCAAGATCCCCTTCCAATTCAATTCGGGCATACGGCTTTCCCCTCTTGGTGATATGGAGAAATTCACCAGGTCTTAAGACTTCTTCGAGCCTGGTGAGCTTATTCCGGGCATCGCTCACGCTTAACTTGAGAATTTTCTTTTCCATTCGAATTCCTCATTGTTTGTACATAAATAAAAACTATTACAATCTGTTTGTACATATTGTCAAGGAGAAATGGGTATGATTTTTGGCATTTTCAAACACTAAGGACTGCGGAATGCTTTTCAATAGCAATCCAAGAAGGCTCAATCCATCTTCCCTCTTTAAGTTCATACCCGGCTTCTTGGAGGATCTCATTTAGGGTGCCTATGTCTGACGCAGTAACGAGAAACAGGTGCACTGCTTCGTCAAGGGCTTTTCGGGCCTCTTCTG
>VGSD01000003.1 GCA_016875155.1 Deltaproteobacteria bacterium
AATTTCAGAACACCATGATAACCCAGGCCGAAGAGGTTGCGGTCCGAGATGGAGGCAGAGCCCACCACGTTTTCGATCGAGCTATAACCGATCCCAAAACTGAGAGCTCCTGTGGGCGCCTCTTCGATCTTGATCTCAAGATTCGTTTTCTCCTCCGTGCTTCCCCGGCTGGTGGTCAACTCCACTTCCTTGAAGAAGCCTGTCCGTTTCAATCGGTCTTTGCTTTTACTGAGGCCAGTGGCGCTGTAAAGCTCCTCCTCTGCTACCCGAAGTTCCCGCCGAATCACCTTGTCGCGGGTCTTGGTGTTGCCCACGATCTGTATCTTCTCAAAAAAGACCTGCCTATTTTTTTCGATCTCAAAGGTCAGATGGACTAAAAGATTTTTTTCGTCGGTGGAGGTGGCCGGAGAAATCTCCACATTGGCATAGCCCTGATTGGAAAAATTTTCGGTGAGCGTGTTGATTTCCCTCCGGATGGCCGAGGTGCTATAAATATCGTTTCGTTTGATCTTGATGGCCTTGAAGAGATCTTCCTTTGTGGTGTGGACATCCCCCTTGAAATCGATCTCTCCGATACGATATTGAGGTCCTTCTGCAACCTCGATTTCAACCAAAATCCGTTTGGAATCCTGAAGATCGATCTTCGGCTCGGAGACCTTTACTGCGAGATATCCATGGTCGATATAGTAGGCTGTCAGCATCTGGGTGTCATTTTTCAGTATATCTTCATCGAGGATGCCAGCCTTGGTGATGATGGAGAAGATATTCTTCTGTTTCGTCATCATGACCTTTTTCAGGTCAGAGGATTTGATCTTCTTATTCCCTTTGAAGACGATCTTTTTAATTTTTCCCTTGACTCCCTCTTCGATCTGAAAGGTGACCATGGCCTCATTCGTCTCGAGATAGTCAACTTTATGGGTCACCTTCACCCCATAATAACCTTTGGAGAAGTAAAGCCTTCGGATCTGTTCGCCATTTTCCTTCACTTTCTCGAGGTTGAGAATGGAGCGTGAGGTCAGGGTTACTTTCTCCTTGATATCATCGAGCTTCACCTTATCGTTGCCGGTGATCAGAATCTCTTTGATGGAAGGTTTCTCCATCACAATGAAGATGATCTCTTTTCCCTTCGGAGTCGTCTTGATATCGACCTGGACATCGGAGAAGTAGCCCAAGCCAAAGACGGATCGGAGGTCTTCCCGGACTTGGTCCGTGGAAAAGGGTCCTCCTTCACGGCTCTTCACCGCTCCCCGAACGACCCCTTCTTCAACCTTGACATTTCCAAGGACAGTAATTTTGTGGATGACTTCCTCGGATCCTTCAGAATTCGAGAGGACAAGAAGAAAAAGGAGAAGAGCGATTCCTATGCATTTTCCGATCCTACATCCCATATCCGTTCCTGTCGGCTCCTTTTCCGGTTTGAGTTTTAACTTCCATATCAAATCCTTCTTCTTTTGTCTACCCCTGTTAAAAAAGAGGAGTATATTTAAAGGGAGAAAGGCTCACTTAACCCATGGCTTTCCCATCGGTGAGAATGACCTGCCTGGGCATTTGGGCAGCCAGATTCGGGTTGTGCGTCACGACGATGAGTGTTATGTTCTTGATCCGGTTCAGTTCCTGAAGAAGAGCGAAAACCGATTCCCCTGTTTTTGAATCGAGATTTCCCGTGGGTTCATCCGCCAGGAGGATTTTCGGTTCCAGGACCAGGGCCCTGGCAACGGCTACCCTCTGCTGTTCTCCTCCGGAGAGTTCTCCCGGTTTATGGGGGAGTCGATCTTTTAAACCTACGAGGGTGAGCATGGCTTCAGCACGAAGGGCGGCCTCTTTCTTTGACGTCCCTTGGATTAGGCAGGGCATCATCGTATTCTCCAGGGCAGTGAATTCCGGCAAGAGATGATGGAACTGGAAGACGAATCCGATCTCTTGATTACGAAACGAAGCAAGCTCTTTTTCATTTAGCGTGAAGATATCTCGTCCGCTGTAAAGCACCTTTCCAGAAGTAGGCCGGTCAAGTGTCCCAAGGATATGAAGCAAGGTTGTCTTTCCCACCCCAGAGGCACCCACAATGGCGGCCTTTTCACCTTGGGAAAAAATGAGATCAATTCCCCTGAGGACCTCAACCTTCTTTGCTCCATTTCCAAACGATTTGAAGAGCTGCTGAACCTGAATCAATTCCTTCACACCAAGGGCTCCTTCTCCCTATCTATCAATCCCCCGGAAAGGGCTTCTTTCATCCGGACGAGACGTTTTGAAGAGATCTCTTTCCCAACGGACTGAAAATGTGGAAACTTCTGTGCGAGGTTGTCAAAATCCCCCTTTGACAATTCCAGCAGTTCAGTAGGACAGGTCGTTTTTGCAAAAGCCATCCGGGGCGTATTGAGAACCACGCCGATCTCTCCAAAGAGATGGCCGCTTCCCAATTTTCCAAGGATCACGCGCTTTTTATGACGGTCCTGCGTGAAGATCTCAACCTCCCCGCTTTTAATCAGATAGAGGCAATGGGGAGGATCCCCTCCTTTAAAGATAGACGTTTCTTCCGGGATGTTCGTCAAACGAAACCGTTTTAAAACCTCTTCTCTGTCCGATATAGAAAGAGGTGAGAAGAGAGGGGAGAGGGCGAGCAGGTTATCCAGAACCCGTTTTTTAAAGAGATCCTCGAGCACTTCTTTCACCCGGGAGTGGTTTTGTATCATTCCCTCCAGTTCGTTTCGGGTGATCTCAAGGGTTTCGCATTCGATAAAGCTTTTGACGTCGGCATGCCTTTTCCGGTCGAGGAAGAAGCCGAACTCTCCAAAGCAATCCCCCTCTTTGAGGTTGCGGATCCATACCTCTTTCCCTTCGAAATGTTTATAGACTCCCACCTCCCCCTGACAGATCACCATCAAAGAATCTCCGGGTTCACCTTCGCGACAGAGAAAGCTCCCTTTTGGGAAGGTCCTGAATTGAACACGGTTGAGCAGGGCTTGAAGCTCTTCTTCTCTCAGATCGGAAAGCAATGGGATGCGGGGCAGGGGCCGGGAGGGTTTTGTTTCCTGGGCTCTCGCCATATAGAGTTGTGTTAATCGTTCGTTGGTATCTTTTGAAAGGGGGTCGATCCTCAAAATCATCTTGTTCACAGAGATGGCCTGGAGCAGGAAACCCTCACTGGCGTAAGCCTCAGCCA
This sequence comes from Deltaproteobacteria bacterium, assembly GCA_016875155.1. The sequence goes on from VGSD01000003.1 coordinate 3,161, forward strand.
CGTGCCGGTACTCAGTGATCGCCTCCTTCTTCCTTCCCAACCGCTCTGACAATTCAGCCATTTTCAACCGGGATCGAAGATCTTCAGGCTCCTGGTCCATATGCTTTTGAAAGGACTCCATGGCCTTTTTCCATTCTCCCCGGGAAAGAAATGAGAGCGCTTCTTCTTTATAGGAGATCCGTTCCTTATTCATACCGCAATGCCTCAGCCGGGTCGAGTTTTGAAGCCCTCCAGGAGGGATAGAGGGTGGCCAGCAGACTGATCAGGATGGCGGTGATGACGATCAGCGATACATCGAGTGGATTGACCTGTGAGGGAAATTTATCGATATAATAGACATCCCTCGCAAGAATTTTGAATCCAAAAGAGTTCTCCAGGAAATCGATGATCTTCTCCAAATTGAATGCGATGAGCAGTCCTGCGATGGTTCCCAGGATCGTTCCAAAGAAGCCGATCACACCTCCCTCGATGACGAAGATCCTGAGGATGGATTTTGAAGGCGCGCCCATCGATTTCAGAATGGCGACATCCTTATTTTTCTCCATGACCACCATGATGAGCGTGGAGATGATGTTGAAGGCGGCCACCAGGACGATCAGAACGACAATGATAAACATGATAATTTTTTCCAGCTTGAGGGCGGAGAAGAGGTTGCGGTTCATCTCCATCCAGTCTTTGGTCCAGAAGGGGAACCCCATTGTTTTCCGGATCTCTCTGCCGATCTCTTTGACCTGATAGATATCTTCGGTCTTAATCTCGATTCCCGTGATGCGACCTTCCATTGCAAAAAACTTCTGCGCGCTTTCGAGGGAGACATAGGCCATGGTATTATCATATTCATACATTCCGGAATAAAAGATTCCCTTGACCAGAAACCGTTTCATCTTGGGCATCATGCCCATGGGGGTCATCGTGCCCAGGGGAGAGATGACCTGAATAGGATCATTGACCGTGACGGAGAGGTGTTTGGCTAATTCCACACCGAGGATGATGCCAGGAAGGTCTTTCTCCTTCCCTTCTTTTGCCCTGTCCCCTTTAAGATCCTCGAGGCGGCCAGCTTTGAGATTGCGGGCCAACTCCGTCACCTTGGCCACACGGTCGGGATCGATCCCCTTGAGGACGACCCCGGAAACCCCCGATTCCGAAGAGAGCATCACCTGGCTGAAGATGAAGGGAGCCGCCGAAATCACGCCCTTTACCCCTTCCACCTTCTGGATCGCCTCTTCGTAATGGTCCATTCCCTTTTCGCTGGCTTTGAGCACCACGATATGGGCTTGGGTTCCGAGGATCTTCTCTTTGAGGGTCTGCTGGAATCCATTCATCACGGAGAGAACGACGATGAGGGCCATCACACCCAGCATCACGCCTGCAATCGAGATGACGGTGATGATGGAAATGAAAGTCTGTTTTCGTTTGGCCTTCAGGTATCGCAGGCCGATGAACCATTCATATCGCATAGACGCATACCAGCTCCCCTCTCCTCTGTGAAAGAGAGCGGAGGGGGCCTACTTTTCCAGCCTCAACAAAGGGAAGAAGATGACATCCCGGATGGAAGGAGAATCCGTCAGAAGCATGACCCACCGATCGATCCCGATCCCTTCGCCCGCAGTGGGCGGCATTCCGAATTCGAGGGCGTGGAGAAAATCCTCGTCAAAAAAGAGAGAGGAATCCCCTTCCTCTGTTTTTTCCTTCAACTGCTGGAGGAAACGCTCTCTCTGATCCAGAGGATCATTGAGTTCTGAAAAACCATTGGCGATCTCCCGGCCTGCCATGAAAAGTTCAAACCGATCCACCACGTCCGGATCCTTCTCATTCCGGCGGGAGAGCGGTGAGACCTCAGTCGGGTAATGGGTGATGAAGGTGGGTTCGAGGAGATTGGGTTCCACCCGTTCCTTGAAGAGATCAGCCAGAACCCTTCCATGAGAGGTCCCTTTTTTCAGTTCCAGACCGACCCCCTTTGCGACTTCAATCGCCTTTGATGGATCCTTTAAAATCATCGGGTCGAGCTTTCCGATCTCGACGAGAGAATCCTTGAAACGCATTCGCCTCCAGGGGGTGCTAAAATCAATCTCCTTTCCCTGATAGGCAAGACGAAGCCCTCCATGAATTTCTTTGACCATGGAGCAAAGGAGTTCTTCGGTCATCTCCATCATTTCGATATAGGTCGCATAACTCTGGTAGAATTCGAGCATGGTAAATTCCGGATTATGAAAAGTGGAGATGCCTTCGTTGCGGAAACTCCGGTTGATCTCGAAAATTCTCTCAAGCCCGCCGATGACGAGCCGTTTCAGGTAAAGCTCAGGAGCGACCCTGAGAAAGAGTTTCATGTCGAGGGTATTATGATGTGTCCTGAAGGGTTTGGCCGTTGCTCCTCCGGGAATGGGATGGAGCATGGGGGTTTCGACCTCACAGAAGCCTCTACGGTTAAAGAATTCACGGATCTTCTGGATGACAAGGGCACGCGTGAGAAAGACCTCTTTAACCTTCGGGTTGGCGATCAGATCGAGGTAACGCTGGCGATAACGAATCTCGATATCGGTTAAGCCATGCCACTTCTCAGGAAGGGGACGAAGCGACTTTCCGAGAAGGCAGAACTTCTGAACCTGAAGGGTGAGTTCTCCTGTTTTGGTCCGGAAAACTTTTCCTTCTAATCCGACAAAATCTCCGATATCCAATCTTTTAAAGAACCGGAAGGGTTCTTCACCGATGATCTCTTTCTGAAAATAAGCCTGTATCTTTCCATCCCGGTCCTTGACCTGAATGAAACTGGCCTTGCCAAAATTCCGGATGGCCACGATCCTTCCAGCAAGGCAGAAGCTCTCTGAAACGGATTTGAGTTCTTCTTCGGAAAGGGCGCCAAAGGCTTTCAGGATATCTCCGGAGGTATGGGTCACCTTGAAATCATTAGGATAGGGGTTTCGTCCCTCCTCCCTCAAGGCCTCCAGTTTTCGTATTCTCTGTTGGATCAATTCATTTGTCTCATCCATCTCTGTCTATCACAGTCTCCCGATTAAAAATAAATGTAAGATTAAAGGGTTATCCCACTTATCTTAAGATTTCCTAAATTAACCCATTTTCCAAATCCCGTCAAGGTAATAGCGGCCTTTTGTCAGGGGGTTCAGGGGAGAGTCTTTTTGATCTCACCGACAAGATCATAGGGCAGGGCCTGGATGATCCGGGCTTCCACCCAATCACCAGGTTGGGCTTTGCCTTTTAAAAAGACACAGCCATCAATCTCGGGGGCCTGGGTTTGAATTCTTCCTCTCAAAGAGGCTTTCTCCTGGCCCATCCCTTCGACTAGGGCCGTTACGTTGCGCCCAACCATCCTTCGATATTGTTTGAGTGAAATCTTCTTTTGAGCCTCCATCAGGATTTTCAGCCGCTCATCTTTTACCTCCTCAGGGACCGGGTTGGGAAGCCTGAAGGCAGGGGTCCCCTCTTCAGGAGAATATTTAAAAGTCCCGAGGTGATCGAACTGAACCTCTCCGACGAAACGAAGTAGGGCATTGAATTGGGTTTCGCTCTCACCTGGAAATCCTACAATGAGGGAGGTTCGAAGGGCGATCCCTGGGATAGAGGCTCGAATCCTCTGAATAAGGTTCAGAATCTCTTGACCTTTGGATCGGCGGCCCATCCGCCTGAGCATGGCATCATCGATGTGCTGAATGGGAAGATCAAGGTATGAGCAGATCTTTTCTTCCTGTCCGATAAGTTCGAGAAGGCTCTCCGTAAAACGGGCGGGATTCGGGTAAGCATAGAGGATCCGGATCCATTGCAACCCCTCCACCTTAATTAATCCTTTAAGAAGCTGTTCAAGAGAGGTTCCATCCCGAAGGTCTTCCCCATAAGCTGTCGTATCCTGTGCGATCAGGATCAACTCCCTGACACCCTGATCCGCAAGGTTCTTTGCCTCTTTCAGAACGGAGCGAATCGTTCTGCTCCGGTAGGGTCCTCTGATCTGCGGCACGGTACAGAAGGTGCAGGTCCTGGAACATCCCTCTGCGATCTTCAGATAAGCAGTAAAGGAAGGGGTCGAGAGGATACGAGGTGTCCGGTCATTATAGAGAAAGGTTTGCCCGGAGAGATAACTCTTTTTCTTTCCCATCTGTGCAATGAGGTGTGGGATCTTTTGAAAAGACCCTGTGCCAACGAAAAGGTCGACCTCGGGAAGCTCCTTTTCCAAAACCTTCCCATAGCGCTGGGGAAGGCAACCGGAGACGATGAGAAGGCGACAGCGGCCTTTTCTCTTATAAGGGGTGAGTTTGAGGATGGTTTCAATGGCTTCCTGTGTGGCATCTTTAATAAAGGAACAGGTGTTGACGATGATGACCTCACCCCTTGAAGGATCGGTAGTGAGGGGATGGCCCTCTTTGGCAAGAAGGCCAAGGATCACTTCGGAATCGACCAAGTTCTTCGGACACCCCAGGCTCACCAGGCAGACCATCTCTTTCATGGCTTTCAATTATATCCTACCCATATTTAATGTCCAATGTTCCTTTCAATACATCCTTGTTTTGTCCTTTGAAAAGTTGCAAAATTAGACACGAAAAAGAATAGGAGATTTTCAAATGGGCCTGATCCAGAAACAGTATGATTCTCTAAGAAAGAAGATTAAAAAGTCAGAACTGGAAAACCAGAGGCGTGCCTTCAAGGAGACGCGCACCCGCCAAAAGCAAAACCGTTTTCTCTTTGATGATCTTGAGAAGGCCAGAGAAGAGATCAAAAGAATTCGGTCCTCCTCTCTCGGGAACCGGGATCTCCTTGAAGAAGCAATCGCTCATCTTAAGAAAAATCAATTCAAAGTGCTTTTGGCAAAAGACGGAGAAGAAGCCTGCGAGATCTTCCTAAAAGAGATCGGGGAGGAGAAGCTTATCGTCAAATCGAAATCGAATCTCTCCAAGGAGATCGGGCTGACCCCGTTTCTCGCACGGCATGGGATTGAAGTCATCGAAACCGATATCGGTGACCGGATCAATCAACTGATCGGAGGACGTTCTTCCCATTATACCGGGCCCATTGTTCATCTGACTCGATTTGAAATTTCCGAAATCCTTTCCAGACACTTGAATAGAGAAATTCCTCCTGTTCCGGAAGAGGAGATGCAGGCAGTCAAAGAAGATATCGAAACCTATTTACAGAAGGCGAAAGTGGGGATCACGGGCGCCAATGCCATTGCTGCCAGGGAAGGAGCGGTCCTGATCATTCATAATGAAGGGAATGTGACCCGGGTTCGGACAAGAACGAAACATCTCATCATCGCCTCTATTGATAAAGTCTATCCCAATATTCAAGATGGACTGTTCATGGCAAGACTGGAGACTTATCTCGCCACCGGTTCTATCTTTCCTTCCTTTATTGATATCGTTGGAGGAAGATCGAAATCTTCAGACGTGGAGAAGATCCCCTTTTATGGGATGCATGAGCCGAATGAACTGGTGATCGTCCTGCTCGATCACGGAAGAAGCCGGATTCTTGAGGAGATGAAAGAGTTTTCTGACCTCCTCTACTGCATTGGTTGTGGTAACTGTCTTCTCGACTGCCCTACCTATAACTCGATTGGCCCCTCCTTCGGGGCGGATGGCATGTTAGGTGGGAGGGGGGTAGCGCTTTCCTCTCTTATGCGTGGCATGAAAGAGGGGGTTGAAGATGGGCTCTTCCTCTGCACCACCTGCGGCCTCTGTGGGGAGGTCTGTCCGGTTGGGATCGATGCAGGAAAGAGGCTGAAAGACCTGAGGCGTTTAAGTTTAGGGAGTCCGGAAGTTTCCTCTGAACTGAATGAGGTGGCTCAACTTCAATCCACGATCGATCGATTCGGGACGCCCTATGGAGAGATGGAAAGGACCAAGTTCCCATCCCTGAAGAAGAAAGCGCCTATCGTCCTTTATGTCGGGTGTGTGGGATTGATAACAGAGGCAGAGACCACCGCCAGAGTCGTGGAACTTCTCCGGCGATTGGGCATCGATTTTACAATGATCGATGAGGTCTGCTGTGAGGCGGTCAAGGAAGATACGGGGTCCAGTCCCAATCCAGAAAGGATCCAGAAAAACATTGAGAGGATTAAAGAGGCCGGTGGTCGAGAAGTTCTCTTCACCTGCCCGACTTGTCTTAAGACTTTCTTAGAATATGGCGAAAAACATTCCACAGAACTCGTCTTTAAGGACCTTCTCTCTTATTTGACCGGCGATTTCAACTTCAAGGTTTCTGATTCCGATTCGGCGACTATCACCTATCACGATCCCTGCCACCTCGGAAGAGGGCTCGGCTCCTTTGATGGATCGAGAGAACTTTTAAGAAGTATCGGAGCCAAATTCGCAGAGATGGAACATCATCACCGGGAATCGCTCTGCTGTGGAGCCGGAGGAGGGATAAGGGGATTCTACCCCAAGTTCTCCAGAGATATCGCACGTAGAAGGGTGAAAGAAGCAGAAGAGGTAAGGGCGGATATCCTGTTGACCGACTGCCTTTCCTGCAAACATAACCTGAGACAGGGCGTCCCCCTTGATGGAAAGACAAAAGTGATGACCACCCCAGAATATCTTCTGGAAAGAATCAAAACCGGAAAAGTTACATCCTCAAGAAAATAAACCCATCCAGGTAGAGAAAAGGGGTCACATCTTCATATGTCATTATTTTCTTGACATAAAAACTGTGTTTATATAAGGTCACGATATGGCCAGATCCGTTAGGATGGAGTATCCCGAGACTTTCTATCATATATTGTCACGTGGAAATGAAAAGCGAGACATATTTTATGGCAGAGAGGATTATCTACGGTTTCTTGATATTCTTGAGAAAACAGTGGAGCGTTTTAAATTGGAGATACATGCTTATGTGTTGATGAAAAATCATTATCATCTTTTAGTCCGGACGACAGAGAGCAACCTTTCCCGGGCAATCCAGTGGTTGGGTGTAAGTTATTCTGTTTGGTTTAACCGCCGCCATCAGCGAAGTGGTCATCTGTTTCAGGGGCGCTTTAAAAGTTTTATGATTGAGAATGATCGTTACTTTGCAGCTACATGCCTTTACATTCATGGGAATCCGCTTAGGGCTGGACTCGTGAAAAGCTTGTGGGATTATCCATGGAGTAGTTGCCGAGCGTATATGAATAAAAGGCAAGAGGTATCATGGTTAACAACAGAATTAATATTAGGGATGTATGGAGGGAACCGGAAGGCGTTTATCGCTGCGCAGGAGGATTCGGTTAGAAGCAATGAGAATATTTTGGATAAACTTTGGCATGGATTATATCTTGGGAGTAAAGAATTTGGTGAAGAATGTATCAAAAAGTTAAAGAGAGAGAGTCATCGAGAAAAGCCCCAAGGTAGGTCATTGTTACGGGAGAGAAATATACAGAGCATGGCTTTAGAGATCCTTGAGAAATTGGGAGAGAGAAATCCCCAATTAGTGCTGCAAGTCCGGAAGTCTCGTTGTTGGAATAGAGATATAACAATGTATATTTTATATCAACTGGGTATCTATCGGAATAAAGAGATTGGGGAGCTATTCGGAGTAGGATATACGGCGGTGTCAGGAGCAGTAAAGCGGGCTCTATTATATTTTAACAGAGATCACCACCTGGAGAGAGAGGTTAAGAGAATAATTAATGACATATGAAGATGTGACCCCAAATTTACATGATGTGATTGTAGTAGGGGCAGGGCCTGGGGGATCCACGGCAGCGCGCTTCTGCGCCCGGTCGGGGCTCAAGACCCTTCTGATCGAGAAAGAGAAATTTCCCAGATACAAACCCTGCGGAGGATGTCTTTCCCTTAAGACAATTCAACTCCTGAACCTTGATCTTAGTCCTGTCATCGAGAACACCATTTTCGGAGCCAAGTTCAGCTATTGCCTCAAGGATTCTTTTTACATCGAATCGAAAGAACCGATCGCCTATATGGTCATGAGGGATCGTTTTGATCAGTTCCTCAAGGAGAAGGCGCTGGAAGAGGGTGTGAAGATCCTGGAAGGAGAAAAGGTTGTTCAAGTTCAGGAGAAGGAAAATGGAGCCGAGATAGAGCTGGCCAATGGAGAGAGACTTCGTTCGCACTATCTCATCGGTGCAGATGGAGCTGAAAGTATCGTTGCAAGATCACTCTCTTTATCTCCTCATGTGAATGATGAAAACGGGATTGCCATTCAGAGCGAAATTCGATTCGACTCTTCCATCCCTTTCCCTGAAAAAGAACTTCAGTGCGTTCACCTGGATTTTGGCCAAATCCCAAACGGTTACGGCTGGGTCTTTCCCAAAAAGGAATGGCTTTCGATCGGGATCGGCGGGATGTTCAGGGAGACGAAGAAGATAAATCCCCGCCAGCACCTGAATCGTTTTATGAAAGGTTTGGCTTATGTTCCAGAGGGAAAAACAGAAAGAATGAGGGGCCACCTTCTTCCTTCCTTTTATAATGAGCAGCAGAAGGTTTCCCGGGGAAGGATACTCCTGGTGGGAGATGCAGCCCATCTGATGGACCCTCTTCAAGGAGAAGGAATTTACTATGCCATCCGAAGCGGAATATTTGCCGCAGATGCAATTGTCGGATCAATGAAGCAAGGAGTTCTTCCTTCCAACCTCTATCAGGAGGCGGTTCAGTTTCACATCTCAGCGAATCTGAAGTGGGCTCTCTCTTTCTCGAGATTTGTTTTCAGGTTTACAAAGCTTGCCTACCGGGCACTGAAATCCTATCCCGAATTGAGCAACCTCTATCTTCAGGTCCTGGAGGGAAGAGAGACCTACCAAGGTTTTGTAGCCAATGTAAAAGAACGGATCAGGGATCTCATGAAGGGAAAGCTCAGTGACAGAATTAGGAAGGCGATGGCAAGAACATGAGGTTTTAAAAAGAAAGCTCAAGAAGATTACCCTCCTTCTTGAAAAACAGTATGGGATTCCAAGCAGGGAAGGTTCAGGAGACCTTCTCGCCATCCTCATCGAGACCATTCTCTCACAGAACACCAACGATCAAAACCGAGATCGAGCCTATCGGAGATTAAGAAGTCGGTTTCCCCGCTGGAGAAATATCCTTGAAGCGAAGACCAGAAGCATTGTCTCAGCTATCCGACCTGGAGGATTAGCCGAACAGAAGGCAAGGCGTATCCAAGAGATCCTCTGCTGGATTCAAGAAAGAGAGGGAAAACTGAGCCTCTCCTTCTTAAGAGGGATGGATTCAGAGGAGATTAAAGAGTTGATCGGAGGGCTTAAGGGGGTTGGTCCGAAAACAGTCCATTGTCTTCTTCTCTTCGGTCTGGGAAGAGAGGCCTTCCCGGTGGACACTCATATCCTCAGAATAGGAAAACGTGTCGGTTTCATCCCTGAGGCCTTAGATGCCGTGAAGGCCCATGCTTGGATGAGTCATCTCATTCCAAAAGGAAAGTCCCTATCCCTTCATCTCAACCTCATCCGATTTGGCAGATCTGTCTGCACAGCCAGGCACCCTCAATGCGAGAATTGTTTCCTTGCAGAGGAGTGCCTCTATCTTTCACAATAGGTGGTGATGAAAGCGTTAACCTTATCTGGCATCAACATAGAATCCCTAAAGGGATTGAGACGGATTGGCCTGACCGGATTGAAGGGATCGTCCATAGCCTATCTTTTATCCGTATGGCGAGAGAAGGTGAAGGACCCTATTCTGGTCATCACGCCTCACCTGCGTGACGCTGAATACCTCCTTGAAGACTTCCGGTTTTTTCAGAAGAAAGACGATAGGCTGGCCTGCCTCTTTCCTCAATGGGAAACCCTTCCCTATGACGAGATTCCTCCCCATCCTGAAATTATCCGGGAAAGGGTCAATTGCCTTTTCACACTGATGGAGAATGACAATGCAGTTATCTTCTCCTCTGTCAAGGGCTTGATGCAAAGGGTTCTCCTTTCTTCAGACTTAAAGAGATCGACCTTTGTTCTTACCAGAGGGGAAGAGGTTGAGCGGGACGAATTTGTTCGTTTTCTTGATGAAAGCGGATATGGATCGGCCAAGGTGGTTGAAGAGAGAGGCGATTTCAGCCTCCGGGGAGCAATCATTGACCTCTTTAGCCCTCTTTATGAAGAACCGCTCCGGTTCGAATTCGACGGAGACCGCTTGGAGTCGATCCGGAAGTTTGATGTGAATAGCCAGCGCTCGATTAGGGGAGCAGAGATGAAGGAGGTCACGCTTCTGCCTGCCAGAGATATTTCAAAAGCTCCCTCTGGACGGACCATGGCCACACTTTTTGATTATCTCAAGAAAGGGGGATGGATTTTTATAGTTGAGGGGGAAGAAGTGAAAAGAGAAGCAGGGGCCTTCTCTCACTTGGCGGAAGTCCATTATGAGAAGGCAAGGGTCAAAAAACCCTCTATTCCTCCTCTTGATACGCTTTACCTCTGTTCTGAGGACCTCCTGAATCATCTCGAAAGATTTCAAACAGTCTTTCTCCAGGCAGGCCCTGTTGCTCCTCCCGGATGTGAGCACATGGGTTCATTCGAAGTGGAGAGCAACGAAGATCTACAGAGGGAGATCAAGTCAGTTTTTCAAACAGAAGGACATTTGACTGAAGCTTCACCTCTATCTGTTATCATGAAACACATTCATCACTGGCAGAAAGAGGCAAAGGGTGTGTTTATTGTCTCCCATACTCTGAGCCAGGCTGAGAGGATGAGGGACCTTCTTTCCCGCTATGAGATCGCTTCCCGATTGGAGCAAGGAAAGAGGTTTAATGAGGAAATGGCTGAAAGGGGAATGATCACACTTCTCACCGGACGGCTTTCATCCGGATTCAGAGCCCCGGAAGAGGGCTGGGTCATATTAACTGAAGAGGAGATCTTCGGAGAGAGAAGGAGGTTCAAAGAGGAGAAACCAACGAAGCATGCATTGAGAGGAGAAGGAGAACCCCTCTCTTCTTATGGCGAACTTTGCGAGAATGATTTTATCGTCCACACAGATTATGGCATCGGCCTTTACAGGGGATTGCGGCACCTGAAGATTGGGATGGTTTCAAACGACTACCTCCTTCTTGAATATCTCGATGCGGATAAGCTTTATATTCCAGTGGACCGGCTCAATCTCATTCAGCGTTATATTGGAGGCGAGGGAAGCCATCCCCGTCTCGATAAATTGGGAGGCAGCCGCTGGCAGAGCGCAAAGAAGAGGGCGAAGGAGGCCATCTCAGAGATGGTCAAAGAGATTCTCGACCTCTATGCCGAAAGGGAAGCGTTCAAGGGAATCGCTTTTCCTCCGGCTGATCAGTTTTACAAGGAGTTTGAGGCGACCTTTGAATATGAGGAGACGCCTGATCAGCTGATGGCTATCGGAGAGGTGATGATGGATATGGGAAATCCTAAACCCATGGACCGGTTGGTCTGTGGGGATGTGGGGTTCGGAAAGACCGAGGTAGCGCTTCGGGCTACTTATCGTGCGGTGGCCAATGGAAGGCAGGTTGCATTTCTGGTTCCCACCACGGTTCTGGCCCAGCAGCACTTTCAGACCTTTTGCGAACGGTTTAAGAAATATCCGGTCATCATTGAGATGCTGAGCCGTTTTAAAAATCCCCGGGATCAGAAGAAGATTCTCGAACGGTTAAGAGACGGGAAGGTGGATATCCTCATCGGGACGCACCGGCTCCTTCAGAAGGACGTCTGCTTTCATGATCTTGGCTTGGTGGTCATTGATGAGGAACATCGGTTCGGGGTGGACCACAAAGAGAAACTGAAACAGATGAGGAAAATGGTGGATGTGATCACCCTGACCGCCACCCCCATTCCGAGGACGCTCCAGATGGCTGTCACCGGCCTCCGTGATCTCAGCCTGATCCAGACCCCTCCTGAAAACCGTCTTTCCATACGCACCATCGTGACACGCTATGATGATGAGATCATCCGGGAAGCGATTCTAAGAGAACTGGCCCGCGGAGGACAGGTCTTTTTCGTCCACCATCGCGTCCAAAACATCTATTCGATGGCTGCCCATCTCAGGAAACTTATCCCCGAGGCCCGGCTGGCCATTGCTCATGGTCAGATGAAGGAGAGGGAACTGGAAAAGGCCATGCTCCAGTTCGTGAGAGGGGATCATAATCTTCTGGTCTGCACCAGCATCATCGAATCCGGCCTCGATATTCCAGCAGCCAATACGATCCTGATCAATCATGCCGAGCATTTTGGCCTGGCGGATCTCTATCAACTGCGTGGACGGGTAGGCCGGGGAAGGCATCAGGCCTATGCCTATCTTCTCATCCCTTCGGAGCTCTCGCTTTCGAGGGATGCGGCAAAGAGATTCCGTGCGATTCAGGAGTTGAGTGAATTAGGGTCAGGGTTCAAATTGGCTCTTCAGGACCTGGAGATCAGAGGGGCTGGAAATCTTCTTGGCCGTTCCCAATCAGGGCAAATTACGGCTGTGGGACTCGAATATTATACCCAGTTGATGGAGAGAGCAGTAAAAGAGTTGAAGGGAGAGGAAGTGTTGGAAGAGGTCACGCCAGAGATTAATTTTCACCTTCCTGCCTTCATCCCGGAGAGATATGTGGAGGACCCTGAAGAAAGGCTGCGCCTCTATCGGAGGCTCTCCCATTGCCGATCGGATGAAGCCGTGGAGATGATTCGGGGAGAACTGATAGACCGATTTGGTAAGATTCCAGAGGAGGCGGCCCATCTCCTGGAAGTAATCAAGGTGAAGATCCTTCTGACAAAACTCTCCATACTTAAATTTGAAGAGACCCCTTCTCAGGTCATTTTGACCTTTGATCAAACGACACGCCTCTCTCCTCAGAGAGTGGTTGAATGGGTTCAGAAGGGAGAAGGGAAAATCCGACTGACGCCTGATTCCAGACTTATCATTGAAGGGTGGCCGGGAATGAAGAAAGACCCCTTTGAGGCGACCAGAAGGCTATTGAAAGCGCTGGCTTGATTATGATAGAGTTTCTTCGTACTTACTCCTTTTGGGAGGGCGCATGATGAAAAAGAGAATTGTTTTTATTATTGGGATCTTTTTCTTATTGAGCACCCTGAGTTGTGGGGATTCAGGGAAGGGGGATTTGGGCAGGAAGGAGCTGGTGAGAATCAACAAACTCTCCATCTCGATCGAAGAATTTCGCCAAATGTCAGAGAAACAACCCCTTGAAGGAAAGATGAGACTTCTCGATGAGAAGGGGATGAGAGATTTCCTTGAAAATTATGTGATCACCCGGGAGGTCCTTTACCAAGAAGCGAAGAAGAAGGGATTCGATAAGAAGGAGGAGATCCTGGCTAAAGTAGACGATTTCAGAAGGGCGATGATCATTGATGCACTTATTGAAGAGGAGTTAAGAGGAAAGAGCGAGGCCACCAATGAGGAGATCCAGCGATACTACAGGGAGAATAAATCGCTCTTTACCGAACCCGTGGAGGTGAAGGTCCGTCACATCGTAGTCAACTCCGAACCTGTGCTCAAGGAAGTGTTGACGAGACTTTCAAAAGGAGAAAGTTTTGAGAAACTTGCCTCCACTTTCAATATTGACCGGACACGGGAGGATGGAGGAAATCTCGGTTATATCCGGAGGGGCCAACTGGCGCCCTCCTTTGCTCAATTTGAGGAGGCCGCTTTTTCACTGGTGAAGAAAGGAGAGCTGAGCGAGGTGGTGAGAACGCCCTATGGATTTCACATCATCCAATTGGAAGAGATGCGTGGGGCCAACCTGAGGCCCCTCGAACAGGTAAGGGAGAGGATCCGCTTCTTTCTTCAAGCAAAGAAGAGGCAGGAGGCTTATCTCGGCTATGTGAAAGAGGTGAAATCGAAGGCGAGCATCCTCATCAATGAGAAACTATGGGCCGAGGAAGAGAAGAGAGGAGAAAAGACAAAGGAAGATAAGAAATGAGAAGGTTTTATTTCCATGTCTGTTGGTTGTTCATCCTCTTTCTGTTTTCAGGATGCGGGTTGTGGGAAGGTGGGCTTCCAGAGGATATTCTTGCACGAATCAACGGTGAAGAGGTTACCATTGAGGAATTTAATCGGGAGTTTAAAGAGTTGGTCACCGACCCGAAAAGGGAAGGGAGCCAGCTAGGCCTAAGGGAACTTAAAGAGGCCTATCTCGATCAGATGGTCGAGCGGAAGATCCTTGCACAGGAGGCCAGACGATTGGGGATCCAGGTCTCCGCAGAAGAAGTGAGCCAGGCGATCCTTGAGATCAAAAAAGACTATCCCGGAGAGGGATTCGGAGAGACATTAAACCTTAAAGGGATGAACCTGGAGGAATGGAAGGTTCGTCTGGAGGAGAAGTTACTGGCAGAGAAGATGGTCCGAAGCGGCCACCAGTACCAGGGAAAGATAGAGGAGAAGGAGGCCCGGGAGTTTTACGAGACCCATCGCTCCCTATTTCAACTTCCGAGAAGGGTGAGAGTACGTCAGATTGTCGTGGCGGATGGAAATGAAGCGATTCAAATCCAGAAGCGGTTAAAAAAGGGAGAGAATTTTGAGAAACTGGCTAAGGATAAGTCGCTGGGGCTCGAGAAAGTCCGTGGAGGCGACTTGGGCTATTTTAGCCAGGGAGAAAAACCTGCGGAATTCGATCCTGTCTTCTCGATGGAGGCAGGAACCATCAGCGACGTGATCAAGAGTCCTTATGGATACCACATCTTCAAATTGGAGGAGAAAACAGAGCCCCGGGAGGTCTCTTTCGAGGAGGCAAGAAAGAGCATTCTTCAAAAACTTGAACGTGAGAAGGGAGAGGAGGCATATCAGAGGTGGTTCAAAGATCTAAGAGAGAGAGCAAAGGTGCAAATCAACAGAAAATGGCTCAAATCATGAGAAGCCTAAGAAAAACCTTTTTTAGACTTGGGATTCTTTTTCTCATATCGGCGTTCTTCTCTTTAAGCGAAGCAGCGGTTGATCGAATCGTGGCTGTGGTCAATCAGGAGATCATCACCCTCTCGGAGGTGGAGAAGCTCATCAGTCCTCTCGTGGCGGAGATCAGGGAGGGAAGCCCTCTGGAGAGGCGCGGCCGCATCAATGAACTCTCCCGGATGGCACTCGAGAAACTGATTGAGGAGAAGTTGATTGATCAGGAAGCCAAGAAATCTGGGATCAAGGTGGCTGCCAAAGAGGTCGATGGGGCCATCGAAGAGATCAGACGGAGAAATTCAATCACCCAGGAAGATCTTGAGAAGGTGTTGGCCAGAGATGGATTGACTCTGGAGGCATTTAAAAAAGATATCGAAAAGAAGATTCTCCGGAGCAAGGTGGTTCAATGGGCAGTGAAAGTGGAGCCCAATGTGGGAGAGAAGGAATTGAGGGATTTCTATCTGAAGAATTCGGACAGTTACAAGACAGAAGAATCTTATCGCCCTGCCCATATTCTCTTCAAGGTTCCAAAAGAAGCCACCCCCGAAGAAGTTCGAGAAATCAGGGCGAAATGTCAGAAGGTCCAGGCGAAACTGAAGGCTGGGGAGGATTTTGGAGAGGTGGCCGTCCTCTATTCTGAAGATGCCTCGAGCAAGGAAAAAGGAGATCTGGGTTTTTTCAAAAAGGGAGAATTGCTTCCTGCATTTGAGAAAGAAGCACTGCGGCTAAAGGTCGGGGAGATAAGTGGAATCATTCGGACCGATCAAGGGTTTCACATCATCAAACTTCTCGAGCGGAAAGGAGGCCATCCTCTTCCGTTTGAAGAGATAAAAGACAAGGTCCGGCAGGACTATCTTGAGAGAGAATTCGAAAAGGGTCTCAAGCAGTATCTCAACACCCTCAAGGCAAAAGCGATCATCGAAATCAAATTGTGAACCCCGTTAGAAAGCATTCGACTTTTCAACGGGGTGGCTCATAAGGAGCTTTCTAACGGGGTAAATAGTTCGTTTTCTATCCCTTCCCCTTCTCCCGAAATGGGAGAGGGCAGGGGTGAGGGAG
>VGSD01000004.1 GCA_016875155.1 Deltaproteobacteria bacterium
CTTCCTCCAATTTTTTAAATCGTTCAATCAGTTCCATCTGTCTCTTGATATAGCCGTCATACTTCACCTGAATCTCAATCTGTTCGCTTATCTCTTTTTTAAGACTCTTCAGTTCGGGATCAAATGCAAGGAGATTTTCAAAATGGATCTCAGGTCTTTTCAATAATTCCCGAAGTGAGGTTTCTTTCTTGAGAGGCATGCATCCCCATTGATGAAGAATTTCATTGTTCTCTCTGGTGGGGGTAACTTTCAGCCCCGATATTTTTAAAAGAGTCTTTTGGATTGAGGCCTTTTTCTCTAAAAAGATTTGATAGTCTTCTTCCTTCACCAATCCAACTTGAAAACCTTTTTCCCTCAATCTCAGATCAGCGTTGTCTTCTCTAAGGTGTAGACGATATTCTGCTCGCGAGGTAAACATCCGGTAAGGCTCGGCGGTTCCTTTTGTGACCAGGTCATCAATCAAGACACCGATGTAAGCATCGGAGCGTTTCAGAATCAGAGGATCTCTTCCCTGGATCGAGAGGGCGGCATTGATTCCAGCGATCAGTCCCTGGGCAGCGGCTTCCTCATAACCAGAGGTACCATTGATCTGCCCGGCATGGAAAAGTCCTTGGATTTTCTTTGTTTCGAGAGAGGGTCGGAGTTCTGTGGGGTCAACAAAATCATATTCGATGGCATAGCCCGGCCGAATGATCTCTACCTTTTCAAGCCCCTTGATTGACCTGAGCATTTGCATCTGGATGTCGAGCGGAAGGCTGGTGGAGATTCCATTCGGGTAGATTTCGTTCGTATCTTTTCCGTCCGGTTCCAGAAAGATCTGATGTCTCTTCTTATCGGCAAAACGGACCACCTTGTCCTCAATGGAAGGACAATATCGAGGACCAATCCCTTTAATGATTCCGCAATATAAAGGAGACCGGTCAAGGCCGCCCTTGATGATCTCGTGAGTAGTCGGGTTGGTATAGGTGATGTAACAGGGAATCTGCTCCCTTTCGATCTTTTCAGTTGAAAAGGAGAATGGAATTGGAGGCTCATCTCCATATTGAGGGGTGAGTTCGGAATAGTCAATGGTATTACTATCAAGTCTTGGTGTGGTGCCGGTCTTAAGCCTTCCTATTCGAAATCCCAATTTTTTAAGCGATTCGGATAAGCCTATGGAAGGAGGATCGCCCATCCTGCCAGAGGGGAAATGGGTCAGTCCGATATGGACAAGACCATTTAAAAAGGTTCCAGGAGCAAGGATCACGGTTTTCCCATGGATGATATCGTTCGAATCAGTTCTCACTCCGACGACTTTATTCCCATCTACGATCATTTCTTCAACCGTTGCCTCTTTGATGAACAGGTTTTCCTGTCCCTCCAGCGTTTTTTTCATTCTGAGCCGGTAAGCCTGGCGGTCCGCCTGAGCCCTGGAGGAGCGAACCGCAGGTCCCCTGGTGGTATTGAGCTGTTTAAACTGGATTCCCGTCTCATCCGTTGCCTTGGCCATCTCTCCACCCAGGGCATCGATCTCTTTCACCAGATGACCCTTGGCCAGACCGCCAATAGCAGGATTACAGGACATGTAGCCTATCTGTTCCACCTTTTGTGTGATGAGAAGGGTGGGGTGGCCCATCCGGGCGCAAGCCAGTGAGGCTTCAATGCCCGCATGGCCTCCACCTATGACGATCACGTCGAATTCTTTCATAGTAATATTATTAGGGTTCGAGGATTCAAGGATTCAAGGGTTCAAGCGTTTTTGGATTTCACTAGACCCCTTGGCCACTCGACCCCTTGAACCCTCTACAGGTTTTGACGCAGATGCCACATATATTATGGCTGAAATGGAGGGTTTTTGAAAAGGCTCTCAATTGCTCGTAGCATCGAAGGTGATCAAAATCCTCTGGTTTCTCTTTAATGGCTTCGACCGGACAGACTTTGATACAGGCACGACAGGAGCCACAGTCTTTTCTCAGGGGGGAATTGAACTCAAGGGGAAGATCGGTGAGGATGGTGACGAGGCGAATCCTGGAGCCGAATGTTCCATTGACAAGGAGATTGTTCCTGCCAATCCAACCCAATCCCGCAGTCCTTGCCACATGCTTATGTGAAAGATGGCCTCTCTGATTTTTCCAGTCTATGATCTGTGAGGCGGCAATGGGCATGGCCTGATATCCTTTTTCCTGAATGGCTGAAGAAACGATGAGGCTGATCGTATCGAGGAGAATGTTGACCCGCTGATAGTGATGAAAGTAATGAGGTGTGGGAGCGTCCTCAATTCCTTCGAGAATCGAATCAGAGAGGTGATATCCTAAGGAGATGGCAAAAGGAAGCCGGTCGAGTGTGCCGGCAGGAAGGAGAACATCTTCCTTTTTAAAAAGGCTCAAATCGGCTGTCCCCAAAAGGGATGTGCCCCACTGATGGCATAAACCATTCAGAAATTCAACATTTTTTTCTTGGTCTGTCATAAAAATATTGTGACTTTTCGTTAGATTTATTGCAAGAGACCCTTACCTCAGCGGAATTTGATCTTCAACTCTTTCATCTTCGTCCGGAGGGTGTTGCGGTTGATTCCCAGGAGCTGGGCGGCAGAGGTCTGGACATGGCCCACTTTTTCCATAGCCGACTTAATCAGAATCTTCTCCACGAGGGAAATGATGTCGTCCAGAAGGCCGGTCCTGCTCTTTGACTCCACATAGGGATCAATCTTATTCAGGACCTCTGTCAGCCTTTCTTCCAGTATCTCTTCAAATAAGGAGGTTTTTCTGGATTTTTTTGATCCGTCATGATGCTCAGCTTTCTTAAGATGATAATTTCTGAGTGTTGGGGAGAGAATGGCTGAAAGGATAGAAAGAAAGTGGAAATCTTCAGAGAAATCATTTCTGGATCCATAAAGAGGGTTGATATTCATGACACCGATGGGTTCACTCTCAGTGAAGAGAGGAATGCAGAGCAACGGCAGTTTGATGTTATCCATTTGCTTCGGGTTCTTTAGAGTCTCTTCATAAAAAGGTTCCTGGGTGACATTCTGAATGGGCATGGGTTGCCTGGATTGAATCACCTCACCGATGATCCCTTTAGCGCTCTGACAGTGGTGGGGATGATTTTCCATTTCGATTCCATAAAGGGCTTCCACATGAAGAGAATTTTTCTTGGTGTCCCGTAAGATGATTGCTGCGTACCCGACGGGGAAATATTGAGAGAGAGTGGTCATGACCCCAATAAAATATTCCTGGAATTGAATCTGAGGAGAAAGCAAGGAGATCTCATAGAGGCTTTTCAATTCCGGATTGGTTCGCGGGTTGGTAAAGAATGAAGAAGACATTTTTGATTCCTCAATCCTGTGACTTTTTGCAGGATGATCCTTTTGGTGAAATGGGTTTCCTGAAGCAAGATTACCAGTGTAATTTAATCAAACCAGAGTCAGATTTCAAGCAATATTTTAGCGCCATCGTAACCCTTCAGGAGATGTTGGAAAATGAACCTGCCATGGGTGAAATGA
Organism: Deltaproteobacteria bacterium; assembly: GCA_016875155.1. The sequence goes on from VGSD01000004.1 coordinate 3,482, forward strand.
CAAGGTTGACTTGCCACTTGCAGTCTATGGGTGAATTCATTAAAATGCACTCCGTATGGCCGAAGCGATGGAAAGCGCGAAACCTCGGTTGGTCCTTGTGCTCGGACCGACTGGAGTGGGAAAGTCATGCCTCGCCATTGAACTGGCGGAAACGTTTGGAGGGGAAATCCTCAATGCCGACTCCATGCAGGTCTATCGTTATATGGATATCGGCACCGCCAAACCGACTCTGGAGGAACAGCAGAGGATCAGACACCATCTGGTAGACCTGGTCACACCGGACCAACCCTTTCATGCAGGCCTCTATCGAATGCTTGGAAGGAGTACCATTGATTCCTTATATCGAAAAGGAGCCCCCATCTTTGTCGCGGGGGGAACCGGTCTCTATATCAAAGCCCTTACACAGGGGCTCTTTGTCAGCCCCAAGATTCTTCCCTCTGTCCGTGAGAGGTTGAAGAGTGAGGCAAAGCAAAAGGGAGGGGAAGCGCTTTATCAGAGGTTGAAAGAGGTGGATCCAAAGACGGCAACTCAGATCCATTTTAATGACCTTTTCCGAACGATCAGGGCACTAGAGGTTTTTGAATCAACCAGTCTCCCAATCTCTTTCTTTAGAGATCAGCATCGTTTTGGCGATCGACCTTATCTCACCCTTAAGATTGGCCTGGAAATGGACCGGGACAAACTTTACCGCCGTATCGAAGAGAGAGTGGGCCGGATGATCGAGAGGGGATTACTGCAGGAAGTGAAAGGACTGATGGACATGGGGTATGGTCCGGGATTGAAGCCGATGCGGAGCTTAGGTTATAAACAGATGGTACAATTTCTCTCCAATGATTTAGATTGGGATGAAGCGGTGAGGCAGATGAAGAGAGATACCCGTCATTATGCCAAGCGGCAATCGACATGGTTTAAAGCGGATAGAGAAGTGCACTGGCTGGATGAATCTGTTGATAGGGATAAGATTTTTGAAGAAGTCAGGTCATTTTTAAAAGGGGAGGGTAAAAGGCGATGATCAAGAATCAGATCAATGTGCAGGATCAGTTTCTCAACCGGATCCGGAAGGACCGAAGTCATGTCGTTGTGGAATTGACCACCGGTCGCAAGCTCGAAGGGGTCGTTCACAGTTTTGACAATTTCTGCCTCATTCTTCGAAGCAAGGGGGATGAGTTGATCTATAAACATGCCGTCGCCTCAGTTACCACAGGAGAAAAAATAGAACTCTTTGAACAGAGATAGAACAAGTAAAATTAGATTCCAAACGTCATAGCAGGTTCTCACTCATGGAACCTGTTACCTGGGTCAATCGCAATGAGCGAAGATAATCTTAAACCCATACTCGAAGGCATCCTGTTTATATCGGAATCTCCTGTTAAACTGGATACACTAACGGAGATTCTTCACGAATGGGATAGGGAGACCCTCCTAGACGGAATTCATCAGCTTAAGAAGGAATACGAGGAAGATTCAAAAGGGTTGGAACTGGTTGAGGTAGCAGGAGGATACCAGTTTCGGACCAAACCCCAATGGGCCCAATGGGTCAACCGACTGCAGAAATCGAAGCCGGTGAAGTTAAGCCAATCCGCTCTCGAAACCCTGGCCATCATTGCCTACAGACAACCCGTCATTCGACCGACGATTGAGATGATCCGGGGAGTGGATTCGGGGTGGGTGATTCGATCCTTACTGGAAAAGGGACTGATCCGAATCATGGGGAGGAAAGAAATTCCCGGACGGCCTCTCATCTATGGGACGACCAAAACCTTTCTTGAACTCTTTAACCTCAATACCCTCTCCGACCTTCCCACCCTTAAGGAGATTCAGCCTCCTCCAGAGATGGAAACGGTTTTGAAAGAAGAGAGTCCATCACCTCCCACTGATGAAACGGGAGATTAGATAACCCTATGGGGCTTGAGAGAATCCAGAAGATACTAGCCAAGGCAGGGATTGCCTCGAGACGGGAAGCGGAAAGGATGATGCTCGAGGGAAGGGTGGCGGTCAACGGCAAAGTCGTTGATCAACTCGGTTTTAAAGCCGATCCTTTAAAAGACCATATTAAAGTCGATGGGAAGAAATTATTCCGTGTTGAACCCAAGATCACATTGCTCCTGAATAAACCGAGGAATTATCTCTCTACGGTCAAGGATCCTGCGGGAAGGCCTACGGTGATGGACCTACTCAAAAGGGTAAAGTGGAGGGTCTATCCCATAGGACGTCTCGATTTCGATGCAGAAGGGGTGCTCCTGTTGACCAACGACGGTGATCTTACCTACCAACTTTCCCATCCGAAATTTTCCATACCGAGAACCTACTGGGCTAAAGTGGAAGGCGTTCCCGAGAAAAAGGAGCTATTGCGTTTGAAAAGGGGCGTGATGCTCGAAGACGGTGAAGCAAGGGTGGTCTCAATCCATCTCCTTCGCCAGATGGAGAAACATAGCTGGGTCGAAGCGGTGGTCGACGAAGGAAGAAACCATCTGATCAAGAGGATGTTTTCTACCATTGGCCACTCTGTCCTCAAGTTGAGAAGGGTTGGATTCGGACCGATCAGGATTGAGGGTCTTCCTGCTGGTCAGTATCGTCGTCTCACAGACGAGGAGATGAAGAGTTTAAGGAAGATGATAGACGATAAAAGACAGTCATCAGTGATCAGTAAAAGATGAAAGGCAAGTCAAATGATTACGGGTATTGAGATTAAAAGAAAGGCAGTTCATCTGGCCACGTTGGTTATTCCCCTGGGCTATGGTTTCACTTCTGATGTAACTGTTCTCACTTTTCTCATCCCGTTCTTTTTATTGTACCTTGCGGTTGATCTTCTTCGCCATTTTCATACAGGGTTGTCCTCCCTGTTCCAGGATCATTTTTTCGGACGGGTGCTCAGGGAAAAAGAAAAACCGACCCTGATGGGTTCAACCTATTTTCTCTTTGCTTCCATCCTGACGATTCTTCTCTTTCCGAAACCAATTGCCATTGTAAGTTTGCTGATCCTTATTCTTTCGGATACGGCGGCGGCCCTTGTGGGGAAAGGCATCGGAAGGATTTCGATCTTCGGGAAGACCCTTGAAGGGACGATGGCCTTCATCTTCTCCTCTCTTCTGATCATCTGGATTTACCCCGGGGTAGATCGGTTGTCAGGGAGTTTTGCCGCATTGGGAGCCGCATTGATTGAGTTACTGCCAATCCCATTGGATGATAATTTCACCATCCCTCTGGTCGCCGGTGCTATTATGTTTTATGGAATGGGATGAGGGATGGAATTTTTCCTAACCCCTTGAATAGGCTATGGAGTTCCTCCTCTGAGCTCGTCTCTGCAATAGCCGAATGGATTTTCAAGTCATTAAAAAGAAATGAGAATGCCTCCTCCGTTTCTCCAGGAGGTGCTCCCTCTGCAAGAGGATCAAGGCTGATGACAGGCTTATCAAACTTTTTGATGATATTGCATGCCTGAGTCAAATCGAACAGACTTTTTCTCTTATTGATAGGGATGGCATAGGCCGCCATCTCAAGGGGTTTTGCCTTTGGCAGGGAAGAAGTCGCCCACTGGCTTGAGAAGATGGGGATGAACCCTTTCCCTCTCGTTTCTGATACCATCTCCTTCAAAAGATCACTCCTTCCCAGCCCCAATAGCCAGTCGCCATATTTTCCCCCGATCATGAGAAATGGGACCCCTTGAGGGGGAAAAAGGGAGAGGCTCTGATGGAAGCGGGATGGATCAAACATCATCCGGTCAATTTCCTTCTGTGTTAGCACTTCGCCGACAGAGAGGACAGGGAAAAGTTTCTTGACTAATTCCGGGGGGACGATATTTCTTGCTATGGTCGAGACAATCTTCGATTCAAACTGATGGAGGGGTTTCCCTGTGAGGGAGATTCCTCTCTCCGCTTCAATATGGCCGAACCCGATGAGGGTGTCATCCTGGGTGGACTCCCTTAGCGCTTTAAAGGATTCAAGATGTCTTGCTGTGGGAAGAGAGAAACAGTTGGCCCCCATTTCATAGACTTTCTCCATCAGGGAGTATATATCCTGAATGGAGTGAGAAGTAGGCCGAACGGAGAAGATGACCCTCTGAATCCGTTTTTTTTCAAGAATGGCGGTGGGCAGATGCATGAGTATCATTCTATACGCTCAAATTGTTATTTTCAATGATGACTCAGAAAAAAGCTTTTCTCTGAAGAGAACACCTTACGCTTATCGTTGTCGAAACTCGTATCGACGCCCAATTTTCGTCTTTCGGTTAGGGTAACGAGACCCGTTTCGGTTATCGATAATGGTTAAGTAAACCCCGTGTTCGGTAATAAGGTAATTGACTCATCCCCGCTGCAAGCCGTGATAGGAGCTAAGCTTCGCACGGGGCAAGCAGCGGGGTTTTCTAACGGGATAAAATAATTAAAATACGACCAACGTAACCTTTTATGAACGATACGGGCTTCGTTACCGTAACCATCAATTGTACCCTTTAAGTATTTTAATCCTTCAGGGGTAACCTTCCTTTTTGAGAAGTTGCCTTTTTCATGAAAATTGATTAGCCTTTGATCATGAAAGAACCAACAGAAGAGGGAGGGAGAGGCCAACCGGACAGGATCCATCGAAATCGATGGGTCAGAAGGGTGTTGCTGGTTGCGGGAACGTTTTTTGTGGGGCTCGGAATCCTCGGAATATTTTTGCCCGTATTACCCACGACCCCCTTTCTCCTGCTGGCAGCAGTGTGCTATGCCCGGAGCTCGGAAAGATTTTATGGCTGGCTCCTGAAGCATAGATGGTTTGCTAAATATATTCGGCCTTATCGAGAAGGAAAAGGAGTCCCTCTAAAGGCAAAAGTTTTGTCGATTTCTCTCATATGGGTGACGATCCTGTTTTCAGTCATTTTTATTGTCCATCCTCCTGTGGTGAGGATTATTCTGATTGTAATTGCCGCTAGTGTTACCCTTTACCTCCTCTCTCTCCCCAATTTCAGTAAGCCGACTCCGGTCGCGACCGAGAATAGAACAGGTAGGGAGGAAGGGTAAAGCGGGGATGGGCTGAAGATGATGTAATGGTCTTTGCCCTCGCGGATAGAGATGGAGTACGATTCCTATATAAATCACCTTTTGATTGACAAAAGATACCTCCCTTTTGTACCATCGGGGAAAAACCTGGGCGTAAGTATAACGTTGCGGTACAGTCAAAGGCCATTATATCTCATGGGGTAAGCGATGAAGCGGATCGGCATCATTACGAAACAGAATAAACCGGAGGCTGTGCTCCTCACCGGTAAGTTGATGGAATGGCTGGGGTCCAAAGGAATCGAAGTTCTTATTGAGGAAAGTATCATAAAAGCAATCCGTCCGACTCCGACGGGCCCCTTTTTAAACGGCGTTAAAAAAGAAGAGATTCCCTCCCATGCAGAGATGATTATTGTCCTTGGTGGCGATGGAACACTTCTCAGCGTGGCCCGACTGATGGGAAAGCATGAAGTTCCTATTCTCGGAGTGAATCTGGGAGGACTCGGTTTCCTAACCGAGATCACACTCGAAGAACTATACCGGGTTCTCGAACGAGTAATTAAGGGAGATTTTGTGACCGATGAGAGGGTTGTTCTTACCGCAGCGGTGATCCGGCGGGGAGAGAAACGTGCCGATTTTATTGTCTTAAACGATGCGGTCATCAATAAAGGAGCATTAGCCCGAATTATAGATATAGAGACGACGATCAACGGGGAGTATTTAACCACCTATAAATCAGATGGTTTGATCATTTCAACCCCCACCGGATCCACCGCTTACAACCTTTCTGCGGGAGGGCCCATTGTCTATCCATCGCTGCACTGCATCATTATCACTCCCATCTGTTCTCACACTCTGACCAATCGTCCGATTATGATCCCGGATGATGTGGAAGTCCGGGCGATTCTGAAGACAAAACAGCAGGAAGTTCTTCTGACTCTGGACGGACAGCAAGGATTTGCCCTGGAATTCGGAGATACAGTGGTTGTGAAGAAAGCAGAGGGGAGAATTCTTCTGATCAAATCCCCTTACCGGCACTATTTTGAGGTTCTGAGAGAAAAACTGAAGTGGGGGGAACGATAATACAGTTCGGAGTCGGGAGTTCGCCCGTCCCGGTCCGGGTTGGGCCGGGGGAGTTTGGAGTTTTCATGATTATAACTCCGAACTACGAACTCCGAACTCATTACTCATGAGTTATGTTGCTGGAACTTCGGATCAGAAATTTTGCCATTATCGATGAAGTGAACCTCTCCTTCTCGAAAGGGTTCCATGTCCTTACCGGGGAGACGGGAGCAGGCAAATCGATCATCCTCAATGCGGTTCAACTCCTCATGGGAGATAAAGCGGGTGAGGAATTGATCCGGAGTTCTGCAGGGGAGGCGAGTGTCGAGGCGCTCTTCGACATCACCAGCCATCCGGAGATCCAGGGAAAAACCAAGGAGAAGGGGACCCAGATCCATAACTCCGGAGATGAAAATGTTTGTCTGATTAGACGGGTGATCTCCCGTTCGGGAAGGGGGAAGGCTTTTCTGAACGAGAACCTGACCACTCTGGGGACTCTTTCAGAAATAGGCGAAGCGTTGCTGAGCCTCTATGGACAGCACGAACATCAGTCTCTCCAGCGGGCTGAGACCCATATTGACATCCTGGATGAGTTTGGCCGATTGGTCGATCTTCGTGAAGAATACCGAGAGCATTTCGAGAGGTTCGTTTCTCTTTCTGCGGAAATCAAGAAAATTCGGGAGGAAAAAGAGAAGGGGGCAAAGGAAAAGGAGTTATTGGCGTTCCAATTGAATGAGATTGAAGCATCTGAAATTCGACCTGGGGAAGAAGAATCCCTTAAAGAGGAACAAAAGATTCTCCTTCACTCCAGGAAGTTAATGGACTTCGTTGACCTGTCAAAAGAGTTGCTCTATGAGGGAGAAGGATCCACCATCGAACGGATACAGACGATCCTCCGACAGGGAAATGAAATGATGGCCATTGATCCATCCCTTTCCGGAATGATAGGAAACCTCGAAGCAGCCTCGATTCAACTGGAGGAAGTTGTCCTCAACCTGAGAGATTATTTAAAAAAGATTGAGGTCAACCCGATGAGGCTGGAAGAGGTTGAGAACAGACTGGAAGAGATCGGCCGCCTGAAGAGAAAGTATGGTCCCACAGTAGAAGAGGTGCTTCAATTCAAAGATAAGGTGGAAAAGATATTGGGTTCATTGGTCTCCAGCGAAGATAGACTTTCCCAGATGGAGGGTATTCTGGATTCCCTTCAGGGAGAGATGGTCGCGCTGGCAAAAAAGCTTTCATGGGAGAGAACGAGGGTGGCGTCCGAGTTGAAGAAAGCCGTGGAAAAGGAGTTGGGAGCCCTCGGGATGAAGAAGACCACCTTTGAGGTTCGTCTTGAGGATACCCCTATTTCCCCGAAAGGAACGGATCGTGTGGAATTTCTCATCTCCCCAAATGTAGGAGAAGAGGTAAAGCCTCTTGCCAAAATCGCCTCTGGAGGGGAACTGTCGAGAATGATGTTAGCCTTAAAGAAGATCCTGGCCAGAGTTGGGGGAAGGCAAGTCCTGATCTTCGATGAGGTGGATTCCGGAATTGGCGGGGCTATGGCTGAGGTCGTGGGGAGAACTTTAAAGGAGCTTTCCAAACACCATCAGATTATCTGCGTGACCCATCTTCCACAGATCGCCTGTTTTGCAGATACCCACCACAGCGTAAGTAAAGAGGTTAAAGGGAAGCGGACGGTTACCTTCGTGGAGCGGCTGGAGAAGGAAGCCATTGTGGAAGAGATCGCGAGAATGCTGGGAGGCGTGAAGGTCACCGAGAAAACAAGGGCTCATGCAAAAGAGATGATTGAACATGCTAAAAAATCGTAGTTTAGAAAAATGAGATTCGGAGTGGATTAAACTCTAAACACTAAACTCTAAATAAATTTTTACATGAAGGTTTGTCACCCGCGAACCATGAAAATATGACTAAATCCCCTCCCCCTTGATGGGGGAGGGGGAGGGTGGGGGTGAATCATTGAATCCATTTTTCCCCTCACCTCAATCCTCTCCCACCAGGGGAGAGGAGGTATTTTCTACGAAATTCAAAATTTAAAATTCAAAAGATTATAATGTCTTGGGTTTTGTGTTTTGAGAATTTGAGTTTGTTTAGAGTTTAGGATTTCGAGCTTAGAGTTTAGCATCTTTGTCTTGGATTTCACAACGGAGGGACGGGATGATCCGAAAAGCCAAATTGAGTGATGTAAAAGAGATTCAACGTCTGATCAAATTGTATTCGACCCGGGGAGATATTTTACCCCGCTCTTTGGTGGAACTCTATGACCATCTGCGGGATTTCTATGTTTTCCTTCAGAATCGGAAAGTGGTGGGCATCTGTGCCCTCCATATCTGCTGGGAAGATCTTGCAGAAATACGGTCCCTGGCTGTCGAAGAGAAAGCCCGGGGAAAAGGGATCGGGGCAAAGCTGGTCAGTGCTTGCCTGAAGGAGTCAAAGGCTCTGGGTGCCAAGAAGGTATTTGCTCTTACCTACCGTCCTGATTTTTTTGAGAAGTTAAATTTTAAAGTGGTGGATAAGAACGTTCTTCCTCATAAGATATGGGCGGACTGTCTCAAATGCGTCAAGTTCCCCGACTGCGATGAAGTGGCTGTGGTTAAAGATCTGGATTGATTGACTTTGAGGAGGGCTGGTGTTATGAAAATTTTGTTTTTTGAAATGGGGCCAATAGGATGAAAACCTCTGTTTCATTGGGAAGACCAACCGTTGCAGAGATCGATCTTCGGGCGCTCGCATTCAACTATCAGCAGATCAAGAAGCAGATTCCTACGGGCGTTTCTATTTTAGCTGTTGTCAAGGCAGATGCTTACGGCCACGGAGCTGGACCTGTCTCCCTGAAACTGGAAAAAATAGGGGCGGACTATCTGGGTGTTGCCATTCCCGAAGAGGGGATGGCGCTGAGGAAAGGGGGAGTCAAAACTCCTATCCTGATCCTTGGGGGAATGTTTCAGGAAGATGCAGAAGCGATCCTCCGGTATGGCCTCACCCCTGTTGTCTTTGACATCGACTCTCTGAGACGTTTATCCAAAGCGGCGAAGAACAAAAGGAAGAAGGCGAGGGTTCACCTAAAGGTGGACACCGGAATGGGGAGGCTGGGTGTGCCCTTTCATCTCTTTTCCGCTTTTTTAAAGGAAACTCAAAAGTTTTCCAATATTGAAATCGAAGGTCTCCTTTCTCATTTTTCCATGACCGATGAAGAAGAGAGTTACACATCATCTCAATGGGAGAAGTTTCAGCAGGCCGTCAACTTGGCTAAAGAGATGGGGGTTTCAAGCCGGTATATTCACATGGCCAACAGTGCTACCTCTACTGTTTTCCCTGAATATTCGGGGAATCTGATTCGGCCCGGGATCATGCTTTACGGCTCTTATCCCTCTTCTACATTCGAAAAGAGGATAAAACTCAAACCCGTGCTCACACTCAAGACCCGCATTCACTTCCTTAAATCGGTTCCTGCCGGTTCACGGATCAGTTATGGTGGAACATTTGTGACCCGAAGAGAAAGCCTGATTGCAACCCTTCCCATTGGGTATGCCGATGGTTATAGCACCCGTCTCTCCAATCAAGGGGAGGTGTTAATCCGAGGGAAAAGATCTCCTGTCGTGGGGAAGGTCTGTATGGACCTGATCATGGCGGATGTGACGAATGTCCCCGGGGTATCAAAGGGAGACGAGGTGATCCTGATTGGGAGGCAAGGTCGGGAGCAGATCACGGCGGATGAGGTTGCCAGGAAGATCGGTTCAATCCCTTATGAAGTCCTCTGTCTCATCGGGAAGAGGGTACCACGGATGTATGTGAATAGATGAGGGAGGAATAGATTGATGAGTGGCGGTAAAATCGGAATTGTTGGAACAGGATCCTATCTGCCGGAGAGGGTTCTTAGCAATTTGGACCTTGAGAAGGTATTAAATACGAATGACGAATGGATCTACCAGAGAACAGGAGTCAGGGAAAGAAGAATTGCAGACCCTGGTGTCGATACTTCAGATCTTGCCAAACAAGCCTCCCTGCGGGCCATGGAAATGGCTGGGATATCCGCCAAAGAATTGGAGCTCATCATTCTTGCCACCATTACTCCTGACACATGTTGTCCTTCGGGGGCCAATTGGTTGGAAGCAAAATTAGGCGCCCAGAAAGCGGTGTCCTTCGATGTTACAGCGGCCTGCTGTGGTTTTATCTTTGGCTTATCGGTTGCCCAGCAATATCTGAAAACCGGAGCATTTAAAAATGCTCTGGTCGTTGCTTCGGAAGTGATGAGCCGCTGTCAGGATTGGACAGATAGAGAAAATTGTATTCTCTGGGGAGATGGGGCAGGGGCTGTGGTGCTTAAATCGTTTGATCAGCCCATCAATGGTCAACTTCCATCCGATCCAAAGAAAGTGATGGGCGAAATCCTTTCCATTCATATTCACACGGATGGTAAGAACGGTGAGAACCTCCTCATGCCGGGAGGAGGTTCGCGGACAACCCCCATCCGTTATGAGAGCGTTGACAAGAAACTTCATACCCTGAGAATGATTAAGGCGAATGAATCCGTGCGAGTTGCGGTGAAACGATTTGCTGAGGCCGCTGAAGAAGCTGCTTCATCGAATGGGTTCAAGGTCTCTGACGCAAAGTGGATCATCCCCCACCAGGCCAATATCCGCATCCTCCAGCAGATGGCCAAGAGGCTCAATATTCCTTTCGAAAAGGTCTATCTCACCATTGAAAAATATGGCAATATTTCTTCATCAACCATACCGATCGCCCTGGATGAGGCGGTTCGGAACGGATCCATCCAGAAAGGAGACACTGTCATCCTCACCGGTTTTGGCGGAGGCCTCACCTGGGGCAGCAGCCTGATCAGATGGTAATTCGAACAGCAATGATCAATTACCAATGATCAATAGCCAATGAGCAATGATTGAAGTTTTTTTTAAACCAAAGATTAGGGAAACGAATTATGAACGAGATTATAGATCAAACCTTGAACATCCTCCGGGGTAAGTCCATTGACGGTTATGAAGTCTATCTTGCAGAATCTTCCCATTTTGAGGTGGAGTCGAAAGAAGGAAAGGTGGATACCCTTCAAGCCTCCCGACCTTGGGGAATGGCTGTACGCATTTTGAACCGGGGAAGAACTGGTTTCTCGTTTACCACCTTTCTCTCTGGAACCTCTTCAGAGAATATGAAAGAAGGGCTGGAGAGGGTCATCGGGGATGCAATCGCAAGTGCTGATGTCACCTCGCCGGACCCCTGCTTCGATTTTGCTCCTGCTCTAAGGGAACAACCTCGTGCGATGGGGATTTATGACGAAACCCTTATTCAGGTTCCAGAGAAAAGAAAGATTGAAAATGCGAGAGAGATGGAGGAAGCCGCTCGGTCTGTAGATACAGGAAGAATCAAGAAGGTGAGGAACGCGTCCTATCAGGAGGCGGTCGCAAGCACGATTCTGGTCAATTCAAACGGCCTCCGCTTTTCATATGATGTGACGTTTGCGTCTGTGAGCGTGTTGGCGGTTGCCGAGGAGTCTGGAGAGTCAGAGATAGGCTGGGCATTCGATTTCAATCATTTCATCAATAAGATCGATGTGAAGAAGGTGGGAAGAGAAGCCGGAAAGAAGGCATTGGAGAGGCTTGGAGGGAGGCAAATTTCTTCGGGGGCTTATCCGGTCCTTTTGGATAACCGTATTGGAGGAGAATTTTTATCACTCTTAGCTCATTCTTTCCTATCAGAGCAGGTTCAAAAAGGGAAATCTGTGCTTAGAGAAAAAAAGGGAACGAGTTTTTTTTCTCCCCTCATTTCCATTGTGGATGATGGCCTTCTGACCGAAGGGTCTGCGGCCTCTCCTATCGATGGGGAAGGGATGCCGACTCAAAGAACCGTTCTCGTGTTGAAAGGGGAGGTCAAAGGATATCTGTACGATAGGTTCTGGGCCAACCGGGAAAAGATGAGCTCTAGAACATCAGAGGTTTGGTCAACCGGGAACAGCCAGCGGCATACCATCAAAGCTCCTCCAGGATTAGGAACTTCGAATTTCTTTATTGAACCGGGAACGACCTCCCGGGCGTCGTTGCTCAAAAGTCTTGAGCGGGGTGTTCTCATTGAAGAGGTGATGGGGCTTCATACCGTCGATCCCATATCGGGCGATTTTTCCCTGGGTTGTTCAGGGCAGTGGATTGAAAAAGGGGAAAGGGTGCATCCTGTTAAGTCGATTGCGATCGCAGGTAATCTCTACCAGCTCTTTAAGAAAGTGGCTGAAGTAGGAAATGATATCCGGTTTTTTGGGAAGATCGGCTCCCCGAGCCTTTTAATCGATAGTCTCGAAATCAGCGGAAATTAAAAAGATTTTTATCTAATCCCATTTGTTTTTCAACAGATAAAAAGCCCCCCCAAAAAGCCAAAAAAAACTTGACAGGGATGATCTAAATCTGATAAAAGTAACAATCACCCAAAGGTAATCTCAATATCTATTCTTGTTTTTAATAAAGGGTAAGTTTTGGATCACGATCACATTACTATTCTCATATTTGGGCATAAAACCTCGAAGACCCGGCACCTGAAGTTCCGGAAAAAGAACGTTAAGATCGGGTTATATCTCCTGGCTTTTGCCATCCTCTCTATCACCTTTTTCTTCTGTGATTACATTCAGGTAAAAAAGAAGGCTTATGAAGTTGCACGGTTGCGACAACAGACGGAGATCCAGCGCTCCCAGATTCACTTCTTCTCCTCAAAAATTGAAGAGATGGAAAAACAGATCTCCAGGCTAAAAGATTTTGACAAAAGAATCCGAATTATTGCCAATCTTGAGAAAGGGCAGGAGACCGCACCCTTTATTGGCATGGGAGGGCCTTCTCCATCGGATTTGCGTGATAAGTTGAAATGGGAGAAGGATGAAAAAGGGCTGGTCCATCAGATGAAGATTGATGTCGATCGTCTCCAATCGGAGGCGGCTACGCAGGAGATGAGCCTATCCGAACTCGAAAAGGTGTTGCAGTCGAAGCAGGAAATCTTAGCCCATACCCCCTCCATCTGGCCGGTTCAAGGCTGGGTGACTTCTGATTTCGGATTCCGCACCAACCCCTTTACCGGATTAACCCAGATGCACGAGGGAATCGACATTTCGAACCGATCAGGAACGATTGTCGTTGCACCCGGCAATGGTTTTGTTTCCGACATTGGAAACGATTGGGCCCACGGAAGGTTCCTCGTCATTTCTCACGGATTCGGGATGACGACCCGATATAGCCATCTCAATAAGGCCTTGGTCAAGGTTGGACAGAAAGTAAAGCGGGGGGATAAGATTGCCGAGGTCGGGACAAGCGGAAAGACAACAGGCCCACATCTTCATTATGAGGTGAGGCTCAATGGCATTCCAGCCAATCCCATGAGATATATTTTAAACTGATTAGATCTAACCTTGAGCAAAAAGTCCGATCAAGCGATGCTTGATCGGACTTTTTATTGTCTCACTCGGAGAGAAAAACCCTCACCTTCAGGTGAAGACTTTAGTATGCACACGGTGTGCAGGTATTTCAGATTTTCCCTCGTGAGAATTTCTGTGCCAATTTGATTTTTCTTCAGCTGACTTTAGTCAGTAGTAAATCCACCAGCTTGTAGCTGGTGGTAGCTCAATTTTCGGATGGAATGAAATTCTGACAGACTGAGCATTAAGTGTGTTTCATCACGATGCTAGAAATAATATTGGCTGCCTCGTCTCCCCGATCCGCTGCATTGCTGAGATGGCGGTAGATCTCCCGCATCTTTAACATGTAGATCGTATCCGTTCTCTTGAACAGGTCGGCTAGGGCCAGATGGTAGGCTTTCTCCATCTGGTTTTCATAGGATTTTGCCTTGATGGCGTGTTCTGACGCAATTTTGGGGTAGTCTTTGAGAATTTTAACCGCATCGTTTAGCTCTCTGGCTGCTTTCCTCAGGATGTTGACCATCTCTTTGATATGTTCATCCCCTTTGACTTCGTAGATCTCCATTTCGTCAACTGTTGAATTGGCATAGTCCACCACATCGTCGATCGCGCGGGAAAGTTGATAGATATCCTCTCTGTCGATGGGAGTGATAAAGGTCTGATCCAGTTCCTGGATCAAAATCCGCCTCAGCTCATCAGCCTCCCTTTCAATACTCCGGACGAGATTGGCGTTCTCCTGGCTCCCATTTTCAGCGAAATTCCAAAGAGCATCCAGACCTTCGATGCTCTTTGAGGATTGGTGAGCAAGCAGTTCGAAGAACCGGTTCTCACCGCCCGAGAAAGACTTCTTTCTTCTAAGAAAATCGAATACCATAATTTTACTCCTTTATTCTGTTAACAATAATGGACCCTTGCTCCCGCTGGACCAGAAGCCTTCTGAACCGGCTGGAGGAATGGCGTTGAATTATAAAATAAATCAATCATGGTTTAAAGCTCCGCCAAATTTTCTGACGGGATTTTTTAAAAATCAGGGTGGACCATCTTGATCAGATAGAAACTGACTCCTGCCATGACGGCTGAGGCAGGGATGGTGATGAACCAGGCCAGGACGATGTTCTTGGCAACCCCCCACCGGACAGCGGAAAGCCTCTGGCCTGCTCCCACCCCCATGATGCTGGAGGCAACGACATGTGTCGTTGAGACAGGGCCTCCAAGGAGTGCCGCACTCAGGATGACTGTGGCTGAGGAGGTCTGTGCGCAGAAGGCATGAACAGACCTCAAGCGATAAATCTTGGCCCCAAGGGTTTTAATGATCCGCCACCCGCCGCTCCATGTCCCGAGAGCAATTGCCGCCGCGCAACTCGCGATCACCCAGAATGGGATATTGAAATCGGAAAAAACGCCGAGGATGACCAGGGACATGGTGATAATGCCCATTGATTTTTGTGCATCATTGGCACCATGGCTGAGGGAGAGAGCGACAGATGACAAAACTTGCACCCGATTAAAAAAATGAGAAATCTGGGGCGGCGCCTTTTGAGAGAGGCGAAAAGTTAACTTCAAGAAAAAAGTGCCGATGATCAAACTCAAAAAAGGGGTCAGAACTAAGAACGAGACCACGTAAAGAAGCCCCTTCCAGAGGATCTTATCCGGCCCATAAGCAACTAAGACGGCGCCGATCATGCCGCCCACCAGAGCATGGGACGAGCTGGATGGAAGTCCCCACGCCCAGGTCATGAGGTTCCAGGCGATGGCTCCAATCAGGGCGGCGACGACCAGAGCAATAGAGATCCCTTTCAGGAGGGGATCAAAAGCGGAGATATCAATAATCCCTTTCCCTATGGTTTCAGCCACTGCCGTGCCAAAAAGAAAAGGACCAATGAAATGGGCAAGGGCAGCCAGCCCAAGTGCGGTTCGAGGTCCCATGGCTCCAGTGGCGATGATCGTCGCCACCACATTGGCCGCATCATGAAAGCCGTTGGAGTAGTCGAAGAAGAGCGCGAGGGCTACAACGAGGATAACCGTGAAA
>VGSD01000005.1 GCA_016875155.1 Deltaproteobacteria bacterium
GGTCTCTGAATTCTCTTTAAGGAGGATGGTCGTGTTTAAGACTCTGTTCTGTTTCGCCCCCGCGAGTTCTTCGCCGTCAAGGAGAAGCACTGGGATCTCTGCCGTATTGACTACCTTCAGCTCAGGAACAGATCCCCCCTGACTGACCTCGGCGATGGTCAGGAGTCTCTTATCGAGCGCCTCTTTAAGTGTCAGATACTGGGACCCATGGTTTACTGTTGTGAAGAAAGGGATAATTCCCATGTTCTTAAAAACCTTCAACTCTCCAAACTCCAGTTTCGATAAAAAATTGCTGACGATTGGGTCCATAGTGTACCTCCCTTGGTTATGAAATTGTCTTGCTCAAAGAGGATGGTGTATTGGGTAAATCATCTATATTTTGAATTTGTCCGGTTTAAAGTGCTTGCTTATCTTTTCTTTTTCTTCCTTCATATTGCTAAAGTCTTTAAGAATAGGCGACTGCCATGTCAGTCCGGTCGTAGTTCAATTCTCTTTGATCTTTGTAGAAGTTGATATCCCACGTCCTGATCTTCTCCCTTTCTTCACGGCTCAGGGACAGATAGTACTCGTAGTCGCCTATCACCCAACGTCTGCCACAGATGCATTTCACATAAGCAGTAGGTCCAGCACTGAATAGACCCCGATAGCCACAAATCGGGCACTCATAGAAGTAGGTCAATGGGATGTCCATTTCCATGAAGACCTCCTTTCCGGACTATTCAAATTTTCCTCAGACAATTGATCATAGCATAGGACCTACCCCAGGAAGTGTCCTATGTTTTTATTAATGATTTCAAATCGTTACGAATTGGAAAGGGAGTGAAAATTAAAGACGGGAATTTAATAGATTTTGACGATTTTTTCGGCTTCGGTTTTGACCAGTTCACGAAGGTTGTCAGGTTTAATGACCATGACGGCATCGCCATGTTTCAGTATCTCCCTTGTTATCTCCGAGAAGTCAGAAACCGGAAAGCTGATCTGAAGGGAACCGTCTTCGAGGAACTTTGCCTTCTGGTCCTTATGCCATATTTGATCTTTGAGCCATTTTGATTTCTCAGGTGTAAACTGGAGAGTCACTTCCCTTGTGGATTTTCCCTTATAGAGGCCGAAGGTTGAAAGGAAATAGGTCTTGAAGTCGAAATCAGACGGCTTTTTGAATGACTTAGGAAGCACTTTCAATTCTGAAATTCTGTTTAACACAAAATCCCTCACCTCTCCCCGCAAATGGCATTTCCCTAAAAGATGCCATGTCCCCATGTAGTTAAGAAGGTGATAGGGTTCAACTGTTCTTTCGCTTGTCTCTTTCGCAGCCGGCGAATAGTAAGTAAAGGTCAAACATTTCTTTTTCAGACAACCTTCCAGGACCGCTTTGAACACGGCTTCTGGTGCGGGGGAATATTCGATCAGTTGAAAAGAAAAAGCGTCGTCAATCTGATCTGCTGCCATGGAATGTTTTTTCAGGATGTTTGTAATCTTATCGGAAATGGAAGAGATTTGATGTCCGATGGATCCACCGCTGATATCCTGGAGCATCTTCCTCGCAATCAGAAGCGCTGAAAGTTCTTCTGAAGAGAGATAAACCATGGGCAGAGAAAATGTCTCATCGTCGTAATAGTATCCTTTCCGGCTTGCATCGTAGTCGAGTGGGCAACGAAGCCTGTCCCTCATAAAATCAATATCTCTCTGCGCTGTCTTGGTAGAGATTTCAAATTTTTCAGAAAGGGAAGTCGTATTGGGATATTTTTGTGCCTTGACCTGATTGTCAAACCAGACGAACCGTTCATAAATATTTTTAGCGCCCATTGACCTTCACCTCTCTCTGCAGATTTTTATTGAGAGAAATAGTGCATCTTTAAATTAGGCAGATTGTATTTCTATCCCGACCAAGAGGACTATGCCTGCCTGCCGGTAGGCAGGGGTTCTACCCGTCGGTGAATTGGTATTCTGGTACGGGATGTTGCCCTTGTGGGCGTTTCTTGGATACCACGGGCTTTGCCCGTAGGGCTCCATTATATCAGAATTTTCGGGTTTAAAAGAAACTGTTTTTAAAAGGATTTTTTTGAAATCCACAATCTCTGTGGAATGGTTGTGGAACTTTAGGCTCTCTTCCTTGCCTGTGAAGGGTTCTCTCGATTTGCCTAAACTTTAGGCACTTCTAACTGTCCGTGATGATATTGAATATATCGATTTTAAGGGTTTGTCTCTATCTCTTAAGATATCTCTCCAGCGCTTGTTCGTTAAACTCCTGGTTGATAAAATCGCCATTAACGATCTGAGTAGGTGTTCCCATCACAGGAATTTTATTTCCAACAGCGATATCCTCCATCATTTTCTTCTTTCCCTTTCCACTTTCAAGTGCCTCCTTAAAGACCTTCACATCAAAACCTTTCGCCATCAGCATCTCTTCAACTTTTTTAATAACAACATCAATTTCTTCCCTGACGATGGCCTGCCCCTCTGGAGAGAAGAAGTAGTCGTGGATCATCCAGAAGGCTTGATCACCAAGACTCTGGGCAGCAGCTGCAACCTCCGAGAGTTCAAAAGACCCCTGCAGAGATTTCATTGGAAAATGTTTGAAGACATAACGGATCGCCTGAGGATGGTTTTCCAACATCCTCTCCATCTTTGCCCATGCGAGCTGGCAATAGGAACATTTGAAGTTAGAGAATTCCACAATTGTCACCCTTGCTCCCTTATTTCCACGGAAAGGAGACTTTTCGATCTCAAACTGACTCATATCATGTCTTCGGGGCTTGGATTCTCCAGCCTCCTTTGAAGCCACATTTTCACCTTTGATGATCAGCGCCCCAAGGATTACCTTTTCGCCAGCCTGATCCACATAAACGATCATAGGCATCTCCCTATCCGGAGCAAGAATCATTATCTTTACGGAGAAAAAACCCGGCAAAGGGCTGATTTTCTTTTCGACAAACCTGACCTCCATCTCCTTTGGTATGCGCATATGGGTCCTTGCCGTTTCAATAGCAACACGTACGATTTTATCCTCCTGGGAAAAAGATGGAGTGGAAAAGAACAAGGTTGAGAATAAAAAAAATATTAAGCAAAAAATTATTTGTTTCACAGGTTTTCTTCCTCCAGGTTTAAAATTTCCGTAATTTTCCCCTCACTCTCCCACCCCTGCCTACCGGCAGGCAGGCTCTCCCACCGAGGGAGAGGGTGATGATAGAGTAATTCTCAAATCAATCCAAATTTATAATTCGATCTCCCTTCTCAACTTCCGAATCGTCTCTCTGTAGTTTGGAGTCTTGAAGATTCCTGTCCCCAGAACAAAGATATCTCCGCCTGCCTTCGAAACCTCTTTGATATTCTCAAGTTTAATGCCTCCATCCACCTCAATCTCTATAGGATAACGATTTTTGTCAATTGTATTTCTCAATTGCTCAACCTTTTTCAGGACCTCCGGGAGGAAAGCCTGCCCGCCGAATCCCGGATTG
This sequence comes from Deltaproteobacteria bacterium, assembly GCA_016875155.1. The sequence continues at coordinate 3,456 of VGSD01000005.1, forward strand.
ACAGACATGATAAGGACAAGGTCAATCTCATCGAGAACAGAAGAAAGCTTCTTTAAAGGAGTCGCTGGATTGAGCACCACCCCTGGTCTCGCCTTCAACTGATGTATCTTTTTCACCATCTGTCTTAAATTGCGACAGACTTCAGCATGAATCGTGATCCAGGTTGCCCCTGCCTGAGCAAAGGTTTCGATGTATCGTTCCGGTTTCTCGATCATCAGGTGGACATCCAGTGGAAGAGAGGTTAGTTTCCTTAAACCCATCACCACCAGAGGTCCGATGGTGATATTGGGTACAAAATGTCCATCCATCACATCAACATGGATCACATCAGCACCAGCTTTTTCAACAGCCCCTACCTCTTTGTCAAGTTTGCTGAAATCGGCAGATAGAATCGAAGGCGCTATCTTTTTCAATGGAACCTCCATATCGAGCTCATAACTGATCATTTAATAACTGATTTAAAATTAAACAACATCGATTTGTAAAATCCCTCCCCTGCCTTCGCCGAAGCGGCTTCGCGCAGGCAGGTAACCTCCCCTGCCTACCGGCAGGCAGGCTTTGCCAAAGGGAGGAATTACCCCTCTTTGAAAAACCAGGGGGTAAGGGGAGATTTTCTAATGTTTATGCCAATTCAGCTATGAGACTGTTAATATCATTATTGTAATCGAAAATGAACTACTTTTGAAGGCAATCTCAAATCTTTTTACAACAGGCTTCTCACTATATCGTTAACACGGTCTGTTCCGTGAGAGTAAGTCTTTCCACGCCTACGGCTGTGACAAGATAATCGTCCTCCAGACCTATAATCCCCCTGTCCGGAAAAACAAACATCGGCTCCAAAGCAATGACCATTCCAGGCTCGAGCTTCTGATTGAATCGCGGGGTGAGAATGGGATATTCATCAATTTCAAGACCCAACCCATGACCGATGAACCTCACCTTTCCCTCTCCATAGCCATTGAAGTACTCTTTCAAATCCGTTTTTTGAACTTTTTTCGAAATAAGGTGGTATAGGTCCGAGCAGGAGATTCCCGGTTTTGCCTCTTTGATAAAGAGGGAATGGATTTCTAAAGAAAAGTCGTGTGCCCTCTTCAGGTCATCCGGAAGTTCACCAATGACCAGGGTCCGAAATTGATCAGCGACATAGCCATTAATTCCAACACCGTAATCAATTCCGATCGGCTCGTTTCTCTCAATCCTGCGAAAACTTGCACCTTGCGCCATTGCCGGCGTATTGCCCCTTCCTCCGTGAGGACTGTCGAGAAAGGAGGTAATAGCACCATTTCCTCCGGAAAGGACATGAGCATAGGTCATCTCCTGGTTCCATCCGCGCATTCGAAGAACTCCCATGTGACCTTCTCTGCGGGCAATCAATGCCAGATGGCCATCCACCTCAAGCTCGGTCATGCCTTCTCGAATAATTTCTTTGATCTCCATATATCCTTTGTGGAGAATTTTGGCTGCGCTTCGGATCTGTTTGACTTCATAAGGAGTCTTGATCATCCGGAGCCTCAGGATGGCATCGGATACATCCGACCATTCAACATCCGGAAAGATCTGTTGATAACGAGAAAAGAGATTGATTGGCAGGACGTCCATCTCCAGGCCGATCTTGCTGTGGCCTAAGAAACCAAAATCCTTCAGGACCTTTTTGATCTGGCCTCTTCCTGTGGCAGACATGATGTTTTTTAAAGGAGATTCTTTTCTCGTCCTCTCAAAAGCCTTCTGAACCATCAGAATTGGCTCTCCCTGACAAGGGATGAAGAGAACAGAAGACTGAATGGTCCCTGAAAAATAGAAGAGGTCCGCATTCTGGAGGATGAAAGCGCCATCCAGACCCATCTCCTGAAGACATTTCTGAAAATTCTTGATTCTATATTCAATCTCCTGTGCTGGTACGGTTTCCATATCTCTCATTTGAATGTATAAGTAGGTTAGAGCATCTTTCAGTTTTTCTAATCCCTTAATCTCTTCAGCCTCGCGACAAAAAAACCATCCATTTCATCCTCTGGAGGAAAGGTCTTGAGAAATCCATTCTGAATGAGGGAATGAAACTTCTCCGGCAGAACCTCAGCCATCGGAACGAGTTGAAACTCCGGGTGATCCCTAAGGAAATTTTCGACCACTTCTTCGTTCTCCTCTTGAAAAACCGTACAGGTGCTGTAGACAAGAACACCTCCGCTTTTCACATATCTGGAGAGGTTGTTTAGAATCGCTGTTTGCAGTTCACTCAATCGTTTGATATCTTCCTCTCCTTTTCTCCACTTCAAGTCCGGGTTTTTCCGGAGCGTTCCAAAACCAGAACAGGGAACATCCGCAAGAACGCGATCGAACTTCATCCCCTTCAGAGAAGGCAGCAATCGGGTTGCATCTCCCTTCAGTCTTTTCACAATGACGACTCCCAATCTCTTGCACATCTCCTCGATAAGAAATAACTTTTCCTGGGTAAAATCCAGTCCATAAACCTCTCCCTGATTCCCCATTTTCTGCGCAATGTGGGTTGTCTTTCCCCCGGGTGCAGCACAACCATCCAGAATCTTCTCCCCTGGTTTTGGATCAAGGATAGAGGTGACCAACTGAGAGGCTTCATCCTGAATGATGAAAAAACCTTCGTTAAGATAAGCCAATTCCGAGACCGGTGGAGGGTCAGTCAGCAAAATTCCATCAAGTGAATAATGGGTTGGAGTCGCATTCAACCCTTTTCCCTTGAGCCTTTCTATTAGTTCCTCTCTGCTTATTTTCAGAGTATTGGTCCTGAGTGTCAGAGACGCAATCCGGTTGTTCAGAGTACAGACCCTCAATGTCTCTTCAACTCCTATCTCCTCGATCCATTGCCGAACCAGCCAGAGAGGGTGAGAAAGGACAACGGATAGATAAAGGGCGGGATCCTGCTCGATCTTTGGAAAGGGGATTTCCTTTTTCTTCCGGAGATAGGAGCGAAGGATGGCATTGACAAAGCCGCCCCCTCCCGAACCCCGGTGTTTTTTAGCTAATTTGACTGACTCATTGACTGCTGCTGAAGCAGGAGTCCGCGTGAGAAAATCAATCTGATAGAGCCCGAGGCGGAGGATATTAAGTGTTTCTATCTCGATTTTCTCGAACGGGATCTTTGAGAGAGAACGGATGGACCAGTCGAGATTCTCCCTCCAACGGAGCACACCATAGGTCAATTCTGTAAGGAAGCCCCGATCGAGAGGAGTAAGGTGCCTGTATTTTTTAAAGGAGTCGTTTAAGAGGTCGTCAGGATGGCGATCCGAATTTTCGGTTTGATTCACAATTTCAAGGCAGATCGCCCTCGGGTTTTTTTTTGTCAAAACCTGCCTGTCCTCGCCATCTCTTCAAGCCTGGCGATTCGCTCTTCAATCGGGGGATGCGTGCTGAACAAGGAGAGAACTCTTCCCCCGCTCAATGGGTTGACGATGAACATATGGGCAGTCGAGGGATTGGCTTCCATTGGAATCCGGTGGGCTGCCATGTCTAACTTGCCAAGGGCCTTTGAAAGCGAGAGGGGGTGGCTGAGATGCGCTCCTCCGGCGTCAGCCAGATACTCCCTTGACCGGGATATAGCCATCTGGATGAGCATGGCCGCAATCGAGGCTACCATTGTAGCAAGGAAAACGAAAAGGAAATTCGCTCCCCCTCCCCCGCCTTCTTCATCATCTGAACGTCCGCCACCGAAGATGGCACCCCAGCGGGCCATGGACGCAAGCATGCCAATGGCACCCGCAATCGTGGCTGCAATCGTGCTGACGAGAATATCCCGGTGCTTGATATGGGAAAGCTCGTGGCCAATCACACCAGCTAATTCTTCTTTGGAAAGGATGCCCATCAGACCCGTAGTCACCGCAACGGCTGCGTGCTCGGGATTTCGTCCTGTGGCAAAGGCATTGGGTGTCTCATTCTCCATGATATAGACCTTGGGCATGGGCATGCTCGCCTTGCTCGTTAACTCTGAGACAATCCCGTGAAGCGTAGAAGCCTCTTGCTGAGTGACCTCCTTTGCCCCATACATCCTGAGCACAATCTTATCGCTGAACCAGTAGGTGACGAAATTCATCAGGGCGGCAAAGGCAAAGGCGTAGATTGCGCCAGTCTTTCCTCCGATGGCAGTTCCTACCAGAATGAAGAGCCCGGTTAACACCAACATTAAAAGAAATGTTTTAAAATGATTCATCGCTTTAATTATCCTCCTTTAATAGTGATAAATATAATGATTGGCAAACTTTTTGTCAAATCATATCAAGGAGATTTCACTGATTATAAAAAGATTACATCGATTGAAACCTTTTGAAAACCGAAGGGAAATCTCTGAAATCAACTTTTTGAAATCTGCATAATCAGAGAGTGAAAAATAGTTTTTCAAAAATCTCCCGGAAGAGATCTGGGTTCAAGGAAGTCGAGAAGGGCCTTTTTCACTTTTTGAATATCGGCTTTTGTATTGATACAGGGGCCAAAAGGACGTTCGTTCAGAATGCCGATGACTGGAATGGGATAGGCATCTTGAATTCCGCTTGTCAGATCAAGTTCGCAGGCTACGGCCACAATGGCTTCGGGTCTGTTCTCCACAACGATTCTCCGCGCCAGTGTCCCTCCGGTGGCTACTGCGATCTTTACCTGGTACTGGTCCGCCAGCTCGATCAGGTCTTTGATCTCGCACTTCCCACAGCCCTCACAGTTCTTGATATTTCCGGTGATCCGGATCTGGCAATCAAAATCCTGGATGCAATGCGGAAGCAGAAGAAGGAGTCGGTTGGGCCTTGTCCTGTGATGGTTTAACCGGACAAGATGGTTGTTCAGCTCGATGAAGGATTGCTGGACCTTCTCTTTTGACACCCCCACGACCTTTCCCATCAGGATCATGAAAGGAAACAGGACGTTGGCCACGATGCCTCTCAGTCTCTGAGAAAAGAGGATGTCCTTGCCCCTGATAATGGTGAAGACCAACAGGAGGCCTCCGGAGAACATAAGGAAAACGAAGATTGCCAGGACGAGGCTGTAAAATATGGGTAAAGAGGAATGGATGTTCTTCAATCCCACCAGTGGAACATACCAAAGGAGAAAGGTGAAAAAAGAGAGAATCAGACAGGTCAGAACCAATAGTCCGATGAAGATTCTTTTTTTAGGTATAGGTTCCAATGTGACTCCAAAATCTTATTGCGGAATGCGGCCCCTCACCCCTGCCCTCTCCCCTGAGGGGAGAGGGGAAGGGTGAGGGGGAATTTCAACTAAAAACCATCCCGATAGCAATCCGATGGCCGGATAGAAAATCCCGGACACTCATCCTTCTCTTTCCTTCTGGTTGAACTTCCCGGATCAGAAAGGAGCCATCTCCTGTTGAAACCTCAATAAAATCAGACCCTATCCAGATGATTGAACCTGGTTCTTTTGGAGATGTTCCTTTTCGAACCTCTCCCCCATAAATCTTTAGCAGCCCTTTCTCCCAACCGGTAAAGGCACCGGGCCAAGGATTGAAGGCCCGGATCTGAAGGTCAATCTCTTCTGCTCTTTTTTTCCAGTCGAGCCTTCCATCCTCCTTCTTCAGAGGAGGTGCATAGGTTGCCTTTGAATGGTCTTGTGGCAGAGGAGAGATATTGGATGTTTTCATCCTTTTAATTGTCTCCATCAGCAATTGAGCTCCCAGAGAGGATAACTTTTCCTGTAGGGTCTCTCCATCATCCTCCTTCTCAATCGGAAGTTCAGCCTGCATCAGAATATCTCCGGTATCCATCCCCTCATCCATCAACATTGTGGTGATACCGGTCTTCTTCTCTCCTCTTAGAATTGCCCAGGCAATTGGAGCCGCCCCTCGATACCCAGGCAGTAACGAACCATGGACATTGATTGCGCCGGATCTTGGAATTTCCAGAATGGGTTTCGGCAAGATCTGACCGAATGCGACTACGACAAAGAGGTCAGGCCTAAGGCTCTTTATCGCCTCTATAAAGGAGCCCTCTTTTACCTTTTCCGGTTGATGCACAGCGACCCCGTGTTTGAGTGCAAGCTCTTTGACAGGAGAGGGACTCTTCTTTCGCCCCCTTCCCCTTTCACGGTCCGGTTGAGTGACCACGGCCACAACCTCATCCGGTCCCTGAAATAGCCCTTCAAGGCAAGGAATGGCAAAGGATGGAGTTCCGAAAAAAACGATGCGCCAGAGAGGTGTCGTCAATCCTTCTCTTCCTTCTTCTTTTCCTTTTTCAATTTATTACGATAGAGTTCTCTCTTCAGCCGACTGATCCGATCGAGGATGAGCACACCATTGATGTGATCGATCTCATGCTGAAGCGCAATGGCCAGGATTCCTTCACATGGGACCTCGATAGATTTTCCCCCGGGGGAAAGCCCTCTTAACAGAATCTTCTCTTTCCTTTTCACTTTCTCCGAAAATTCGGGAACGCTCAGGCATCCTTCTTCATGCTCGATCTCACCCTCTTCAGAGATGATCTCGGGATTGACGATCGCAAAGAATTCCTTCTCCGGATCGAGGGGACTCACATCAACAACGACGACCCTTTTCGGAACGCCTACCTGGCAGGCGGCCAGTCCGATTCCATTGGCCTGATACATCGTCTCAGTCATATCCCGAATCAACTTTTTTACCTCTTCGTCAATTCGGCCCACCTCTTCACACTTTTTCTTCAAAATGGGATGGGGGTATTTGAGGATTTCCAGAATAGCCACTTTTACAACCTCCTCTGCTCTCTCTTTAAATAGAATAACATAAAAAGGGAAGCAATGGCTAAAAAGATTCCTATCCCCTGAGAAGTGGAGAAGATCTCTCCAAAGAGGAATCCTCTCGGGTCATCCCTCCAGAATTCGATCAAAAAGCGAATGACCGAGTAGAGGAGGAGAAAGAGCCAGAAGACCTGACCCTCAAAAGTTTTCTTTTTTCTCTTCCAGTCTAAAAAAAGAAAGAGGGCAAGGCTGGCGATAGCTTCATAAACCTGGGTGGGGTGGAGGTTGATATTGAGGCGAGCTAGTGAATTCGGGTCAGTAAAGGTGATCCCCCAGGGCAGAGAGGTCTCCTTCCCGTAACAGCAACCGGCAAAGAAACAGCCTATTCTGCCGAAGAAGAGTCCCAGGGCAATAGAGATTGCTGAGATATCTCCAAACTTCCATACTGGAAGCCTGTTCCACCTTAAATACCCGATGGAGACGACAATGGCCAAGATGAGTCCACCATAAAAGACCAGCCCTCCTTCCCAGACCCTGAATATCTGAAGGGGATGATCTCGATAGTAATCGAGGTCGGTTAGGATAAATAGCAATCTCGATCCGATGAGGGCAGATAGTACAACGCAGAAAAGGAGATCAACCATTCTCTCAAAAGGAATCCCCTCTTCCCGACCTCTTCTGACGGCGATGAAAAATCCCAGAAGGAAGCCAATGGCGACAAAAAAACCGTAAGCATAAATATTTAGACTGCCCAGGCGGAAAAGGATGGGAAACACTTTCTTAAATCCCAAATGTCAAATTTCAAATACCAAACAAATTTCAAATACCAATTTCAAATGACCAAAACGATTTCCCCAGTTTCGAATTTGGAATATTGGAATTTATTTGGGATTTGGTGCTTGTTGTTTGGTGCTTCCTTTACGATCGTGAATCAGCAGTTCGAGGATCATCAGGCCGATACCGATGGTGATGGCGGAATCCGCAATATTGAAAGCAGGCCAGTGGTATGAGAATAGGTAAAAATCGAGAAAATCGACCACCTCCCGGTATCGTATCCGATCGATCAGGTTTCCAATGGCTCCGCTCAGGATAAGGGAGAGGGACAGAGAGAGAATTCGTTCATGTTCTTTCAATTTATAAATGAGGTAAAGAATGATTCCGACTGCCGCCAGAGGAAGTATGAGGAAAAAAAGAGAGCTAATCCCTCCCTTTTGGCCCCCGAGAATCCCGAAGGCTCCCCCTGTATTTCTCAAGTGGGTCAGGTTGAAGAACCCATTGATAACTTTGATGCTCTGATGCAGATGAATTCTTTGCTGAACTTCATATTTGGTGTATTGATCCAGGGCCACAATAAAAACAACGCAGATCAACAGCACCCAGTATTTTCTTTTCATATCTTTTGGGCCTATGGTCGTTGACTATACGAGTATGCGACCATTAGACAATGCGACTACTTCAGAGCTTCAACACACCTTCCGCAGGCTTCTGGATGTTTTGAATCTTGACCAACGCTGACATCATAGTTCCAGCATCGCTCACACTTCTTCCCATCCGCTCGAAGAACCTCCACGCGCATCCCCTTCTCATCCTGATGAAGGATCACAGAGGAAACGATGAAGATCGATTTCAAGTCTTTCTCATAGGGTTGGAGGAATTGATACTCCTTCTGTGGAAGGTAGAGATGGACCTGCGCATCAAGGGATAGTCCGATCTTCTTCTCTTTCCGGGCTTCTTCCAGGGCTTTTGTGACAACCGCACGGATCTCCCAGAGATGTTCCCATCGTTCGTTCAGCCCTTCATCTAAATATTCGCTTTTCATCTCAGGAAATGTGACAAGATGGACGCTTTCCGCATCCCCTGCCCTCCTCGGAAGATACTGCCATACTTCTTCCGCCGTAAAGGATAGAATGGGAGCCATCAGTCGGGTCAGTCCATCTAAAATCTCAAAAAGGGCTGTCTGGGCAGACCGGCGCCCAAGCGAATGACTTGGAAAGGTATAGAGACGATCTTTCAGGATATCAAGATAGGTTGAACTCATCTCAACCGCGCAGAAGTTCTGTACGCTGTGGTAGACGACATGAAACTCAAATCGCTCATAGGCTTCCCTAACCCTTTGGATCAATTTGGCCAGACGGTGGAGAGCCCACCGGTCAATCTCATAGAGGTCTTTGAAAGGAATCCGGTCCTTTTCAGGATTAAAATCGTAGAGGTTTCCCAGAAGGAACCGGTAGGTATTCCTAATTCGAAAGTAAGCATCGGCTAACCGTTTCAGAATCTCATCGGAAATTTTAATGTCATCCTTGTAATCCTCTGCTGAAACCCAGAGCCTTAATACATCCGCCCCCAATTTATTGATCACCTCTTCAGGAGCGATCACATTTCCAGCGGACTTGGACATTTTCTTGCCTTCTCCGTCCACGACAAATCCATGGGTGAGAACCGATTCATAGGGAGCATAGCCTCTTGTTCCCACTGAAGTCAGCAGCGAACTATGAAACCATCCCCGGTGCTGGTCGCTTCCCTCGAGGTAAAGGCTTGCCGGAAACTGAAGCTCAGGCCGGCTTTCAAGAACAGCGGCATAGGAGACTCCGGAATCAAACCAGACATCCAGGATATCCGTCTCCTTTGTAAACTGGTTCCCTCCGCAGCCAGAACATTTCGTTCCGACCGGCAGAAGAGCGGTCGCCTCCTCTTCGAACCAAACATCCGCGCTTCTCTGCTCGAAAAGTTTTGCCACATGTTCGATCGACTCCTGGGTAGCCAGTGACTGTTTGCAGGAAGAGCAGTAAAAGACGGTGATAGGAATTCCCCACGCTCTCTGTCTGGAGACACACCAGTCCGGACGATTCTCGATCATCCCGTAGATCCGGTCCCTGCCCCAGGGAGGAATCCATGTCACTTCATTGATCGATTTAAGTGCATTCTTCCTCAATCCCGTCTTCTCCATCGAGATAAACCATTGCTCCGTTGCCCGGAAGATGATGGGATCGTTCGTTCGCCAGCAATGGGGATAAGAATGAACCATCATCTCCTCTTTCAGGAGGGCTCCAACTTCCGTCAGCTTCTTACTGACAGCCGCGTTAGCATCGAAAACGAACTGTCCTGCAAAGAAAGGAACATCCTTTGTGAAGCGTCCGTCATCATCTACAGGGCTGTAGATTTCAAGGCCGTATTCAACGCCCGTCTCATAGTCCTCCTGTCCATGGCCAGGTGCTGTATGGACACAACCCGTGCCAACATCGAGAGTGACATAGGGAGCCAGGATGAGGAGGGATTCCCGGTCATACAGGGGATGTCGTGTTTTGAGTCCTTCCAGACTCTTTCCTGAAAACTTCTCCATCACTTTGTAATTTCCAATTTTAAACTTCTCCATGGCTGTCTCGAGAAGACCTTCAGCCAGGATATAAATCTCTTTCCCGATGTCAACCGCTACATAAGTAAAGTCAGGATGTAGCGCAATAGCTAGATTGGCGGGAATCGTCCAGGGAGTGGTTGTCCAGATGATGACATAAACAGGCTTACCCCCACCCTTACCCTCCCCCTCGAGGGGGGAGGGGAGGGAGGGGGTGGAGATCATTTTAAATTTCACATAGATCGAAGGGGAGCGGTGATCTTCATACTTTACCTCTGCTTCAGCAAGGGCTGTCTTACAGGTAGGACACCAGTGGACAGGTTTCTTCCCTTTATAGACCGAACCACTCAGGAGAAACTTGCCAAACTCCCTGACAATGGTGGCTTGATATCTGAAATTCATGGTCAGATAGGGATTCTCCCATTCTCCAAAAACACCGAGTCTCTTGAACTCATCCCTCTGGATATTGATATATTTGGTCGCATAATCCCTGCATAGTTTCCGGATATCCACGGTGGAGAGGTCCGTCTTCTTCTTTCCGAGGCTCTTCTCAACTTCATGCTCAACCGGTAGCCCATGGCAGTCCCAACCTGGCACATAATGGCTATTAAAACCAGCCATAAACTTCGACTTGACAATGATATCCTTCAGAATCTTATTCAATGCGGTTCCAATGTGAATATTCCCGTTGGCATAGGGCGGTCCATCGTGGAGGATGTATTTGGTCCTCTCCTTTGCCTGTTGGACCAATTTACCGTGAATGCCTTTGGCCTCCCAGCGCCTTAAAAATTCGGGCTCTCTCTTTGCCAGATTCGCCCTCATGGGAAATTCAGTCTTCGGAAGATTGAGCGTGTTGCGGTAATCCATTTCCATTACCCTCTTTTCGGAACTCAAAATTGTTTGCAAAATCCTTTATTTAAGATTATTTAATTAACACAAAAAAATAGGCTAAGCAAGGAAATAGAGAGGTCTGAAAACTACCTTTTGACCTCTGATGACACAGATTTCAAAAATGATTCCAAAGATTTTTCTTTATTTATCAATGTATTCCTAATCTGTGTAATCGTACCTTAATCGATGTAATCAGAGATTTCTGAACTCTTTCAGAAATTTCAAATAGAGGGCTCGAAGAATGATAAAAAAGTCGACTCGTAAAACAGCAGTGAATCGAATCAAACCGGTCAACCAGTTCCATCAGCGAAAAACCCGGTCTCTGCTTGATGGAATACCCGAAGATATTCCCTCACTCTTAAGGGCTAATTTGATTACACAAAGAGTCTCAAAAGCGGGGTTCGATTGGCCAAATCGGACTGGGGTTTTAACCAAAATGGATGAGGAAATAAAAGAACTCCGGGAGGCCCTCTTTTCCGAAGACCGGAGAAAAATCAGAGAAGAAATCGGTGATCTCCTCTTTGTACTGGTCAACCTGGCCAGGTTCCTCAAAGTAGATCCTGAAGACGCATTGAGAAGAACCATCGAAAAATTTATCTCCCGGTTCGGTTATATCGAAACATCCCTTATGAAGAGGGGAAAGACCATCTACCAATCGAACCTGATGGAGATGGACCATCTATGGGAGGAGGCAAAACGAAAAAAAAGAAAAAAGTTTTAAATTGAACCAAATGTTTTCCGTTAAGTATTTGTCTAAAAGCTAATGGTTTTCAAAAAGGGCGTCATTCCGGTCCCGATCTTCATCGGGAGAATCCAGGGTTCCCGATGAAAATCGGGAACCAGTATTTGAAATAGTTCCCAACCGGAGTTTACCCTGTACTTGATTCGGGGTCAGGACGACGTCTGGATGCCCCGATTTAATCGGGGCATGACATAAAAAACATTTATAAATAGAACCTCTTTATTCAGTTGTTTTCTTTCTTTTCTTTTCCTTCCAGTATTCTAGTCTCCTTTTAACCTCTTTCTCGAATCCCTGGTCTGAAGGCCTATAATAGGTCTTTCCTTTCAGGTTTTCAGGCAGGTATTCCTCATCAACAAAGTGATCTTCGTAATCATGGGGATACTTATACTCTTTTCCATAACCCAGGTCTTTCATCAGAGAGGTGGGCGCATTTCGTATGTGAAGGGGAACTGGCATATTTTCCAGTTCCCGAACATCCCTTTCAACCCCCAGCATGGCAAGGTAAAGAGCGTTCGACTTGGGAGCCGTGGCAAGATAGACAGCGGCCTGGGCAAGAGCTAATGTTCCCTCAGGAAGACCGACGAAGTGGAAGGCCTGCATGGCTGAAACGGCGATCGGAAGGGCTTGTGGATCAGCATTCCCTACATCTTCTGAAGCAAACCGGATCATCCGTCTCGCAATATAGAGGGGATCTTCTCCAGCCTCGATCATCCGTCCAAGCCAGTAGAGTGATGCATCCGGATCGCTCCCTCTCAAACTCTTATGAAAAGCTGAGATCAGGTTATAATGTTCCTCCCCGGACTTATCATAGAGAAACGTCTTTCTCTGAAGGACTTCCTCAAGATTTTTCATTGTGATTTTGCGAATCCCGGTTTGATCAGGCGAAGTGGTAAACACGATCATCTCAAGGGTGTTCAGAGCGATTCGTGCATCACCATTGACCATCCGTGAGATCCTCTTAAACACTTCTTCTTCCACATCGGTTTGGTACTGGCCTAATCCCCTCTCCTGATCGCTCAACGCCCTACCCAGAATGACCTCGACCTCCTCTTCGGTCAGGGCTCGCAAGGTAAAGACTTTTGCCCTTGAAAGCAGCGGAGAGATCACCTCAAAAGATGGATTCTCTGTGGTCGCACCGATGAGGATGATCGTTCCTTTCTCGACATGGGGAAGAAAAGCATCCTGCTGGGCTTTGTTGAAACGATGGATCTCATCAACAAAGAGAATCGTTCTTCTCTTCTGGTACTTCCAAGTCTCAGTCGCTTCATGGACCACTTCTTTGATCTCCTTTACACCGGAGAGCACAGCGCTGAAGGCAATGAATTGTGCGCGGGTGACAGACGCAATGAGCATGGCAAGAGTCGTCTTCCCCGACCCAGGAGGACCCCACAGGATCATGGAAGGGATATGATCTGTTTCAATGGCCTGGCGCAGGATCTTCCCAGAACCAAGGAGGTGATCCTGACCTACAAATTCTCCTAATGTCTTCGGCCTCAACCGATCGGCCAGGGGGGCTTCCCCCCTGAACGATTCCTCCCCTTTCCCCTCAAAAAGATCAACCTGTTTTTTCATATTCAGCCTATTATAAAATACTACCTATAGGTTTTATTCTCCTGATCTCCTGATCTCCTGATCTCCTGATCTCCCTATCTCCCCATCCCCCTATCTCCTCATCTCCCTCTCAGTCTCCTGAATCACTTGAAGCATCTGTTCATGAATCAATCCATTGGAGGCCAGCGTTTCCTCAGCATAGATGCTGAAGGAGCCTCCTTTAAAGTCCGTTACCCTTCCTCCTGCTTCCGTGACCAGCAGAGTCCCGGCTGCCATATCCCATGGATGGAGTTTAAATTCCCAGAACCCATCAAACCGGCCGGCTGCCACATAAGCGAGATCCACTGCTGCCGAACCCGGCCTTCGAATGGCAAAACTCCGCTTAATGAACTGATGGAAATACCGGAGATAGAAATCCGAATGCTCATGAACGTCATAAGGGAACCCCGTGGAGAGAAAACAACGGTCCAGGACAGGCTCGCGGGAAACAGATATCCGTTTCCCATTGAGATAGGCGCCCTTCCCTTTTTCTGCATGAAAAAGCTCATCAAGGGGAGGAATATAGATGACTCCAATCCTGAGTTCACTTTCCACTTCAAGAGCGATGGAAACAGCAAAACAGGGAAACCCGCGAAGATAGTTGGTTGTTCCATCGATCGGATCAATGATCCATCGGTACACAGAATCCTTCTTCTTAAAAACACTCTCTTCTGTCAGCATCTCATGGTCAGGAAAGGCTTGCAGGAGAATCTTCTGAATTGTTTTATCGCAGAGGTGATCTACTTCGGTTACCGGATTAAACTCTCCCTTATATTCCACGGAGTGGGTCCGGCCAAAATGAAGCATCTGAATACGACCTGCCTCCTTCGCTGCCGAGATTGCTACTTTCAGATAATGGTTATTCTCTTCCATATTCCTCTCTCTTGATTAACTTTAAAAGATAAAAGGCTTCGAAGTGTTTATGTGATGTTTACATAATCTATCAAATTTAAAAAACTTTTTCCATTTCAAATTAATTTTTTTTCACATTTTACGTAAACTGGCAATTTTTTTCTTGACAAAAAAATAATCTTCTGATAATAAGGTGTGGCGTTTTTTGGGTGGACTGTTTCAATTCAATTTTTTCATTCCTCGTTTTTTAACAAAAAACATTTAACAGAGACGGAAGTAAGCGTCTCAAGTGTGGGGCAAGGCCAAACTAAGATGAAGGGAAAAACCCTGTTCCTTTCCTTTGGCAATTCAAGTCTTCTCCGTTGCTCTACATCCATTTCTTGTTCCATCCGATCCTCTTCCATAAAAACAACTAACCCTCTACTCCATTTTCTATTTCAATTATCACTCATCTCTTTTGAGAAAGGAGCTTTTAATGGCTGTCACCAATGAGGTCCAATTAAAGGTCGAAAACATCCATATGGCCTTCGGAGGCGTTCAGGCCTTGATGGGGGTAAGTTTTGAAGTAAAGAAAGGCGAGATCTTTTCCATTATTGGCCCCAATGGCGCCGGCAAAACCGTTCTCCTCAATTGCATCAATGGCCTCTATACGCCTCAAAAAGGGAAAATCGAATTCGATGGGAAAGACATCAGCAGTTTAAGACCCTATCAAAGAGCAGAACGGGGGATATCAAGGACTTTTCAAAAGCTTGAGCTCTTTAAAGGAGCGACCGTGCTCGACAACATCCGGCTCGGACGTCATATCCATCTTAAATCGGGATTGCTCGGCAGCGCTCTCTATTTCGGGAAAACAGCTCGGGAGGAGATCGAGCACAGGGACTTTATTGAAAGGGAGATCATTGACCTTCTCGAAATAGAACATATGCGGCATAAGGTTGTCGGAATGCTTCCTTATGGACTCCAGAAACGGGTCGAACTGGCAAGGGCGCTGGCCCTCAATCCTAAAATCATCCTTCTGGACGAACCTCTGGCAGGTC
>VGSD01000006.1 GCA_016875155.1 Deltaproteobacteria bacterium
AACGAAACGGTTGTGCTCATACGAAAAAAGGTTCGCCTCGAAGCCTTTCCGAACGGATCGCCCTTTCCCGTTTGAGCAAAAATTATGCAACATCTGGGTTAATTTCCAACGATAAAGAAGTTTTTAAAGGATTGGTATTTTTTGTCACCAATCCCTTTCACTTTTTTCAGTTCCTCGACTGAGCGAAATCCTTTTCTTCTTTCTCGATACACTACAATTTCTCCGGCTAAAGACTCGCCAATTCCAGGAATTAAACAAAGATCTTCCACAGAGACCCGATTGAGGTCAAGAGGTATATTGAAGACGAGCAGTTTATGGGCCTCCATCCGCCCGATTTTTATTTTGATCAGTTCCCCTTCACCCCCACCTCGGTTTCGAGTCGTACCGACCTCTCCCACCAGGGGAGAGGGAACTGCTCGTTGAATGTTGATGAGGGCTCCGGTTTCAAGAATTACTGAAAATGATTTGGATTCGAGGGAGACTTTCTCTATCAAGCCGCCTGCCTTTTCGATTGCTTCTTTAAGAGTAGGGGGATGTTTAAAAATATAAATCCCAGGATTACGGATTTCTCCTTGAACTTCAATTGCGATCTCTTTTGTGATTTTTTCTGAGGGGGGAGGGGATAAATGATAAAATTTAAAGTAGAGGAGGGCGAGGAGAAAAAGAGCAAGGATGAGGAGGATACGCTGCTGACTGAGGGAAAGGTGTATCATTCTTTAGGATATCAGAGTATCAGGATATCAGGGTATCAGAGTATCAGAGTATCAGGGTATCAGAGAATTAGGAGATCAGGGTTTTTTAGAGTTTTTCTTTTTATTAATATAACGAACGTATCCATTGATACCTCGAATGATTTCTTCATACCCTTCAACCCAATTTTGGGATAGCTCTGGACTTAAATATTTTTTCCCTAATAATTTGCGTAATTGATTTTGTGTCTCCCCTGCTTCTTTTCTTGCTATATAAAATCCTTTAATTTTTTCTTTGTAATAGTAGGCTGTATGTCCCTCTGCGATATTATCACAGACTGATGATGAGCAACGTTCGATCTGATCCTTTAGTTTGAAGTCCTCTGTCTTAGGTAAGGTCTTACAGAATTGATGAATTTCCTGCATAAGATGGTGTGCTTTCTGCCAAACCCAAAGTTTCTCAAATCCAGCTACTGTCTTTTCTGGATTTGTCGAATTCTTATTTTCCTGCATTTGTTTTAATGTCCTGATAACCTGGTATCCTGGTTTCCTGATATCCTGATGATCACTCTTCTTCTTTCAGGAGTTTATAATCAATCGAGTCCACGAGGGCTTGCCAACTGGCCTGGATGATGTTTTCCGAGACTCCCACGGTTCCCCATTTGGATTCGTGATCTCCGGATTCGATCAGGACTCTTGTCTGTGCGCCTGTGCCATCTTTAGTGGTGAGTATTCTCACTTTGTAGTCGAGGAGTTTGACTTCCTTCAATTTGGGGTAGAACTTTTCAAGGGCTTTTCGGATGGCGTTGTCCAGGGCATTGACCGGGCCGTTTCCCACAGCAGCCGTATGTTCGACCTGATCGCCGACACGAACCATGATGGTCGCTTCTGAGAGGGGGGAGCCTTCATCCTCCTTTTTCTCAACCATCACGCGGAACCCCAGAAGCTCAAAGAATCTCTTATGCTTTCCAAGAGCTTTCTTGATCAGGATTTCAAAGGAACCCTCTGCTCCTTCAAATTGAAATCCCTCGTGTTCGAGCTGTTTTAAATTTTCCAGGATGGTGCGGACATTGGGGTCTTTGCTTTCGAGGTCGATCCCGAACTCAGCTGCCTTGTAAAGAATGTTCGATTCGCCGGAGAGATCGGAGATGAGAACCCTCTGATGATTTCCAACCTGCTCGGGTTGGATATGTTCATAGGTCAGGGGGGTTTTCCGGATGGCGCTCACATGGATGCCTCCCTTGTGGGCAAAGGCGCTGTCACCTACATAAGGCAGATATTTGGGATGGGGCAGGTTCGCCAGTTCCGAGACGAAACGAGAAACCTCGGTCATCCTCGTAAGCTGAGCATCGGTTATGCATTGAAGCCCCATCTTCAACTTGAGATTGGGAATGATGGAACAGAGATTGGCATTGCCGCATCGTTCGCCATAGCCGTTGATCGTTCCTTGAACCTGTGTGACTCCCTCTTTGACGGCAAGAATGGAGTTGGCCACTGCCATCTCGGCATCGTTATGGACGTGAATACCGAGGGGCACCGTTATTTTTTTCTTCACCTCACGAATGGCCATTTGAAGATCGTGGGGGAGGGTACCTCCATTCGTATCACAGAGAACGATCCAGTCGGCCTTCGCCTCCTGGGCTGCCTTCAAAATTGAAAGGGCATAGGAGGGATTATTTTTAAATCCATCAAAAAAGTGTTCGGCATCGAAGATGACTTCAGGAACTTTTCCCCTAAGAAAGCGGATCGATTGAGAGATGATTTCAAGGTTCTGTTCGAGGCTGATGTTCAATGCCTCGAGGGCATGCATGTCCCAGGACTTCCCAAAAATGGTGACGGTCTCTGTGCCTGCCTCAATCAAGGCCTGGAGATTAGGGTCATTTTCGGGCAATGTCCCGGCCCGGCAGGTGCTACCGAAGGCAACGACCTTTGCTCCAGAGAGGTGGATAGATTTGGTCTCCTGAAAAAACTGGAGGTCTTTCGGGTTGGATCCAGGCCATCCCCCTTCGATGTAATGGATGCCCAGTTCATCCAATTTTTGGGCAATCCGGACCTTATCCTCCACGGAAAAGGCAATGTCTTCCGCCTGAGAACCATCCCGCAAGGTGGTATCATAGATTTTAATGGATTGTTTGCTCAAAAGAATAACCTCGCCATACAAAAAACATTGCAAAATTAGCAATGCAAAATTAACAATTATCAATTTGGAAAAATTTCTTGTACTAAGTTGGCCAACTCATCTTTTCATTGCTAACTGTTAATTGCTAGTTGGTCATTTTGCATTGACTATTTTTCTTCCGTCACCGAGGGTTTATCCAGTTCAAAGGCATCGTGGAGAGCACGCACTGCCAGTTCCGTATATTTGGAATCGATGACGCAGGAGATTTTGATCTCCGAAGTGGAAATCATCTGGATGTTGATGCCATCCTTAGCCAGGGCGGAAAACATCTGTGCCGCCACATTGGAATGACTCCTCATTCCAACCCCAATGATCGACACCTTGGCAATATTCTCATCGGAGAGGACCTCTCTTCCCCCCATCTGTTTGACGCCCTCTTTCACGATCTGAAGGGCTTTGGAAAAATCGGTCTTGGGAACAGTGAAGGCCAGATCTGCACAGCCTTTTTCCGTGCTGGAGGTCTGGATGATCATATCGACCACAATATTGGCATCGGCAATGGGCTTGAACAATTTAGCAGCCACCCCGGGGACATCCGGAACGCCCATGATCTCAATCTTTGCCTCGTTCTTATTATAGGTCACTCCTGAAACAACGACCCTTTCCATCTCTCTCTCCTCCTTGCAGACAATCGTTCCGAGATTATCATTGAATGATGATCGCACATGTATGGGAACATCGTATTTCTTCGCAAACTCTACTGAGCGAATCTGAAGGACCTTCGCTCCCAGGCTCGCCATTTCAAGCATCTCATCATAAGAGATCTTGGAAAGCTTCCGAGCCTTGGAGCAGATATTGGGATCGGTCGTATAGACCCCGTCGACATCCGTATAAATTTCGCAGACATCCGCCTTGATGGCTGCGGCCACAGCTACGCCGGTCGTATCAGAACCTCCCCGGCCCAGCGTCGTGATATTATCCGATTCGTCCACCCCCTGAAACCCGGCCACGACCACCACCTTTCCATTTTTCAAATCTTGGAGCATCTTCTCGGACTCGATTCCAGTGATGCGGGCCTTGCCAAAGGCGCTGTCTGTTGCAATCTTGATCTGAAACCCGAGATAAGATTTTGCGTCACAGCCCATCGCTTTAAGGGTCATCGCCAGCAGGGCAATGGTGACCTGTTCTCCAGTAGAGATGAGGACATCCACTTCTCTCTCATCAGGGTTGGGGGTGACTTGCTGGGCCAAGCGGATGAGTTTGTCTGTTTCTCCAGACATCGCCGAAACCACAACCACCACCTGGTGTCCTTCGTCCTTGGTTCGGATAACCCTTCTCGCGACATTCCTGATCCGATCGATATCACCTACAGAAGTGCCGCCATACTTTTGAACCACCAATGCCATTCAACCACCTCCCTATAAAATAGTTCGGTGTAATGAGCTCGGAGTTCGGGGAATTAAACCTAAAATTTATTCAGTATTTTACTCCGAACTCCTGACTCCTAACTCCGAACTTTGAATTTGGTTTACCAAATTCAAAAACCTCATCCCTTTTCCAACTATCTCTATGGATCGGGTGTTCTTTCCGGTGTAATGAATATGAATCCGAAGGAACTCCTTCGGCAGTAACGATAGAATTCTATCGGCCCATTCGACGGCTGTGATTCCATCTCCTTGGAAATACTCTTCTAGACCTAACCCCTCAGCCTCTTTTTCCTCCCCCAGTCGATAGAGATCAATATGATAAAAGGGTGTTTTCCCTTTATATTCATTGATCAGTGTGAAAGAAGGGCTGGAAACATAGGCAGAATTTTTTACCCCAGTCCCCTCTGCAAGCCCCTTGATCAGTTGAGTCTTTCCTGCTCCCAGTTCGCCTATTAATGCCACGACATCCCCTGCTTGAAGATAGCTTCCGATGGCCTTCCCGATCCGAATTGTTTCTGAGGGACTTTTGGAATATACAACCATTTCCGTTATAAATCCCAATAACCAAATTTCAATATCCAAATAATAGCCAAATCCCAATGACCAAATTAAAAACTGGTAATAAGACAATTTGGATATTGATGATTGGAATTTATTTGGTTATTGGTGCTTGGAAATTGGTACTTCCCCTGAAAGGGGCAATTTAGGCTTTATATTTAAAATCATCTGGGTTGAGGTTTTCAAGCCATTCCTTCAACTGGTCACCTTCTTTTTCAAAATCGATGGTTCTTGCCTTTTCAATCACTTCGTCCGAGACAAAGATGGGCGCATCCACCGCGAGAGCAATGGCGATGGCATCGCTCGGGCGTGAATCAATAACAATCTCCTCACCCCTTCGATGAAGATGAATCAACGCATAATAAGTATTTTCCTTCAGGTCATTGACCACGATCTTCATGACCTGAGATTCGAGGGTTTTCAGGACACTATGAATCAGATCGTGAGTCATGGGGCGATGAGAATCGACTTTCTTTAATTTCATAGCAATCGCATTGGCCTCAAACGGGCCGATCCAGATGGGAAGTCCTGTTTTGTTGGCCGTGTCCATCAGGAGCACAACGAATCCATTCGATGAGGAATCGAATGTCAAAAATTTCACCTTCATTTCAACTAACATCCTATACTCCTTTGATCTATGTCAAACGGGGCTAGCCGAATCCTAAAGTATCACCCACACCCTCGTTCTCCTTCAAAACGATAGACTCTTCAACCCAATTGACTTCTCCATTGGGGCCAACAAATCCTAACAGACTTCGACATGGGAATCAAACCCTTCTCTGGAGAGAAAGGGAGAAAAAGAACACCCTTAAGTATTCTGATACCGTTTCAGAAGGGCAGGGATCTTTTTAATGAGGTCTGTCGCCACCAGAGATTTTTCACCCAGTTCATGGGCTACCTCATCTCCTGCCCATCCGTGGAGATAGACGGAAGCCTGAAGGGACGGGAGAATATCGAACCCCTGACAGACCAGACCGCCAAGCATCCCGCTCAACACATCGCCCGTTCCTCCGGTTGCCAACCCGGAGTTGCCCGTGGGATTGATGTAAACCTCTCCCTTGGGAGTGACGATGAGGGTGCGATATCCTTTGAGGATCAGAAAGGTGTGGCTGGATTGAGAGAAGTTTTTGCAGATTCCGATGCGATTCTCCTGGACCTCTTTTACTGTAGAACGGATTAACCTCGCCATCTCTCCAGGATGGGGCGTGAGGATAAGCGATCGATTGGAGACAGGAAGCAGTTTGGGTTGAGTGGCCAGCGCGTTGAGGCCATCGGCATCAATGATGATGGGAAGGTCTATCGCTTTGATCAACTTAAGGATGAGGGATTGCGTCTCTTTAAATGTACCGAGGCCAGGCCCGATCACCACCGCCTTCTTGTTTTCACAAAGGCGGAGGATAGAGTTGAAAGCCCTCATGCTGAGCGTCTGTTTCGGGGTTTCGGGAAGGGGTTCGGTCATCACCTCGGTCAACTTCATTTCCATGATTGGATTGAGGCTCTTTGGAATGGCGAGGGTGACGAGACCTGCTCCCATTCTAAGGGCAGCCTCACAGACCATGGCCGCTGCCCCGGTCTTTCCCACGGAACCGGCGATCACGAGCAGATGGCCATAATCGCCCTTGTGGGTGTCGGGGCGTCTAGGCGTGGAAAGAAACGACCTGATTTCCTCTTCATCCAAAAGATGGGACTGAATTTTCTCCTCTTCCAGCAGATTTTTGGGGATGCCAATATCAATGACTTTCAATGTGCCAACATAATCGGTTCCCGGAGAGACGAGGAGCCCCATTTTGGGCAGGCCAAAGGTGATCGTGAGGGTGGCTCGTATCGCTGTTCCGAGCGGTTTTCCTGTGTTGGCATTCAGGCCAGACGGAATGTCAATAGCCACGATTGGTTTATGAAGCGTATTGAGATGGTCGATGACCTCCCTATAATAACCTCTCACCTCAGCATCGAGGCCGGTCCCGAAAATAGCGTCAATCAGGAGGTCTGCTCTTTCCACGTCCCTCTTTACCTTCTGATAATCTTTTGTAGAGGGAACCGGGAGGATCTCTCCTTTCATGCGATAGAAGATGTAATGATTTGTCTCTGCATCTCCCCTAAGCGATTTAGGGTCGGTCAGGAGAATGACTTTGACTGGTATTCCCCGATTCATCAGGTGCCTGGCGACTACAAAACCATCTCCTCCATTGTTTCCTTTTCCGGCGATGATCACCACCCTTTTTTTCTGAAGGTCCGGGAAAGAGGTCAGGAGGGTCTCTGTGGCTCCCCTGCCTGCATTCTCCATCAGGATGATTCCCGGAATTCGGTAGGTTTCGATTGCCTTTCGATCCAGTTCTTGCATCTGTTCAGCGGTTGCTATTTTCATCGTCTTTCCCCTCTAATAGGATATGCGCCACGGCGAATGGTCGGTCGTGGGAAAGGGTGAGAAAGGTCCTCTCGATCCGACAGGCTTGAAGAATCTCTTTTGCCTTTCGATGGAAGGAAAGGAAGGGTTTTCCCATAAGATCATTCTCCACCTCAATATCCGTCCATTGAATTCCATTTCGAAGCCCAGAGCCGATTGCCTTTATAAAAGCTTCCTTTGCAGCAAACCGGGTGGCAAAACATTCCGATGAATGGGACTTCCGCTGGCACCAGGAAATCTCTTGGTCCGTATAAACCCTGCTGAGAAAGTGATCTCCCCAGCGTTCCATCAGCCTTTCAATCCGCTCGATGTTGACAATGTCAATGCCAGTACCAATAATCATATTCATGTTTTCGCCCCCAATAAATGGGGGCGCTACAAGAGTGAATGTAGCGTCGGCATTTACTGCCGACGGATCAATTCAAGCATCTCTCGAACAGCCCGATCCAACCCTACTAGGACAGCGCGGGCGATGATGCTGTGCCCGATATTGAGTTCCTCAATTTCCTTGATCTCTGCAATCCGCCGCACATTGACATAGTTGAGACCGTGGCCGGCAGCGATCCTGAGATTCCTCTGGGAGGCCTCACCAATAGCATCAAAAATCCTTTTTAATTCATCATCCCTCTGAGCAGAGGTCTTGGCCTCGCAATAATGACCGGTATGAATCTCAATAGCCTCGGCTTCGACTCCCTCGGAGGCCTTGATCTGACTTCTGTCAGGATCGATAAAGAGGCTGACCGGGATATTTCCCTTCCGGAGTTGCTGGATCGCTTTTTTGAGGGAACGAAAGTTTTTAACGACGTCAAGCCCTCCTTCGGTCGTCAGCTCCTCTCTTTTTTCCGGGACCAGGGTGACGATGTCGGGCTTCGTCACAAGAGCAATGTGGATCATCTCCTCTGTTGCGGCCATTTCGAGATTGAGTTGTGTTTGAACGATTTCCCTCAAAATCCGGAGGTCCCGATCCTGAATATGACGTCGATCCTCTCTCAGATGGCAGACGATGCCATCCGCTCCAGCGAGTTCGACCATAGAGGCAGCTACAACCGGTTCCGGGTAAGCCACCCCTCTTGCCTGTCTCACCGTAGCCACATGGTCAATATTGACACCGAGTCTTGTCATGGATTCTCCCTCATCGTATGTGGTCCATAGTCAGTCGTCAGTGGCCTGTTGTTTAACGACTCTCAACGGACTACCCTCTACTGACCTAAATGTTTTTTGACTAACTCTGTCAGATCCTGTGCAATCTGGTGAAGGTTCTTCTCATCCTCGCCTTCTACCATAATCCGTAAAAGAGGCTCTGTCCCTGAATATCGGATCAAAAGCCTTCCAGAATTTCCAAAGCCTTTTTCAATTCTCCTGATCCTTTGTTCGATCTCGGGGATCTCCGTGAGGTCTTTTTTCTCTCTAACCTTCACATTGTAAAGAACTTGAGGAAGGGGCTCCATCACGTTGGCCAGTTCGTGTAGCGGCCTTTCCTTTCTTTTCATGATGGCCAGGACCTGGAGAGCCGTGAGGATACCATCACAGGTGGTGTTGTAATCGAGAAACACGATATGGCCTGACTGCTCTCCTCCTAGGTTATAGTTTCCGCGGACCATCTCTTCGACAACATAGCGGTCTCCCACCTGGGTCCTGACCACCTTGCCTCCATTGTTCCGGATGGCCCGATCGAATCCCATATTGCTCATCACCGTCGTGACCACCGTCTTTTTTTTCAGCCGATCTTCTGACAGCATCTGGAGACCACAAATGGCAAGAATATGATCTCCATCAACCTCTTTCCCGTATCGGTCCACAAAGATGATCCGGTCTCCGTCTCCATCGAGGGCTATCCCGATATCCGCCTTCTCTTTGAGGACGAGTTGAGTTACCACTTCAGGATGGAGAGAGCCGCACTTGGCATTGATGTTCTCTCCATCAGGTTCGATTCCCACAGGTATAACTTCCGCCCCTAATTCCTCAAGAACCGTAGGGGCAACACGGTAGGCTGCTCCATTGGCACAATCAAGAGCGATGCGGAGTCCATCAAGGGTCAGATCATTGGGGAAGGTATTTTTCAGAAAGACGACATACCTTCCGATCGCGTCATCAATGCGGTGAGCCTTTCCAATGGCATTGGCCGTAGGGCGGAGAGAGTCGAGATGGTTCGAAAGGATCAGATCTTCAATCTGATATTCCATTTCATCAGGGAGTTTGAAACCATCGCGGGAAAAGATTTTGATCCCGTTATCATAAAAAGGATTGTGGGAGGCTGAGATGACCACACCGGCATTAGCCCTCATGCTGGTAGTGATAAAGGCAATGCCCGGGGTGGGAAGGGGTCCCACCAACCAGACATCCGCTCCCATGGAGCAGATGCCTGAGGCAAGGGCGGTCTCCAGCATATATCCGGAGAGACGTGTATCTTTTCCGACCACGATCCGGTGCTGTCCCTTCGCCTCCTTAAAAAGGTGAGCAATGGCCCTGCCCAGCTGCATGGCCATCTCTCCGGTCATGGGATCGACATTGGCGATTCCCCGGATTCCATCGGTTCCAAATAATTTGCGAGTCATTTCATTCTACCTTCTAACTTCAGATTTCAATTTGCCTGATATCCTGATCCCCCGACTATCCCTCGGCCATCCGGATTGCATCGGCAACTGCAATTGCCCTCTTTGCCTGAAGGACATCATGAGACCGGATGATGTGGGCACCGTTTAGGACACCAATAGCAATGCTTGAAATGGTTCCTTCAAGCCGTTGATCCGGACCCGCGTCAAGGATCTTCCCTATAAAAGTTTTCCGGGATGTCCCGAGGAGAATGGGTTTCCCAAGGATCCGAAATTCCGGGAGGTGTTTTATAATATTAAGGTTATCCTCTAGCGTTTTCCCGAACCCGATTCCAGGATCAACCACAATCTGCTCTGGATCTACCCCAGCGGACTCAGCTCGCCGGATGGATTCTTTAAGATAGGCGATGATTTCAGAAAAAAGAGAGTCATAGTGGACATCCCTCTGCATGGTTTCAGGAGTTCCACGAATATGCATCAAGATAATGGGGGTGTGTGTTTTGGCTGCTACAGAGGCAAGTTCAGGATCAAAGCGGAGCCCGCTGATGTCATTGATGATCTCGGCTCCTGCCTCGATTGCCCTTGAGGCCACTTCCGATTTATAGGTGTCAATAGAGACGGGGACATCACTCTCTCTCGAAAGAACGTCAATCACAGGAAGAACCCGGCGGAGTTCTTCTTCGAGCCCAAGCGGTTTTGAACCGGGCCTTGTTGATTCTCCACCGATATCAATGATATCAGCACCCTCTTGGACCATCTTCAGGCCATGAGCAATGGCCTTGTCTTTATCGAAAAAAAGCCCACCATCTGAGAAAGAATCGGGTGTGATATTGAGGACTCCCATTAAAAGCGTTCTTTCTCCAAGATTGAATGTCCGGCGGCGACAGCGGATGGTAAAACGGCTTTTTAAAATATTCTGGAATGCTTCTTTTAAGGCATGGCCGATTTTCTGAAGATGGGGATAGGAATCCAATTTCTGAATCAATTTTTCGAACTGTTTCTGGCTACCCATCAGAAGCCCATCCGTTGATCCGACACTGCAATCGAGCACTCTACCATCTAGCGCTGCATCCCCGCCCAGAG
Organism: Deltaproteobacteria bacterium; assembly: GCA_016875155.1. The sequence continues at coordinate 10,833 of VGSD01000006.1, forward strand.
AGAGCATCTCCTGTTTGAGGATGTTTGCGGATCTGGGATCGATTCCTTCTACTTTGAGGTTGAAATGGAGGGCTTTCCCTCTCATCAATTTGACGCCAGTCGAGTCCACCCCCACTTTTTCTATTTCATGGTCGGCTTCCCTTAGGCCGGTGATATGAAGGCATCGAATCAAATCCATTCTTATATTGGAAGAGTGAATCGATGGGATCAGACTTCTTCACCCTTTATAATTCGATCGATCTGGTTTCCGTCGAGAACCTCCTTCTCGAGGAGGGTGTTGGCCAAGCGATGAAGAGTATCCATATTTCCCTGGATGATCTCCTTCGCTTTTTCATAGCTCCGGGTGACGATTGCCCTGATCTCGGAATCGATGAGTTGAGCTGTCTCTTCGCTGTAATCCCGGTGTTGAGTAATTTCCCTTCCGAGGAAGATCTGTTCTTCTCTCTGACCAAAAGCCATGGGGCCGAGTTTTTCGCTCATTCCCCATTCACAGACCATTTTTCTGGCGAGTTCTGTAGAGCGCTCGATATCATTGCCGGCGCCAGTGGTCTGGCGGTTCAAGACCAGTTCCTCTGCCACTCTTCCCCCCATCATGACGGCAATGTTATTGAGGAGGTAATCCTTCGGATAGGTATGCTTCTCATCAATGGGAAGTTGCTGGGTGATTCCAAGGGCCCGTCCCCGCGGAATGATGGTAACCTTGTGAATGGGGTCTGTTCCAGGAATCATCCTGGCAACCAGGGTATGGCCTGCCTCATGAAAGGCGGTAATTCTTCGTTCCTCAAGAGGGATAATCATCGATTTTCGTTCCACACCCATCAAGACCTTGTCTTTTGCCTGTTCAAGGTCGGACATATCGACCCGATCTTTTCCAAGGCGGGCAGCCAGAAGGGCAGCCTCATTGACCAGATTCTCAAGATCAGCCCCAGTAAATCCGGGAGTCCCTCTGGCCAGGACGGACAACTCGACATCTTCAGTCAAAGGTACCCGTTTGATGTGGACACTTAATATCTCTTCTCTTCCCTTCACATCAGGAACCGGCACAACGACTTGACGGTCAAACCTGCCTGGTCTAAGGAGTGCAGGGTCAAGGACATCAGGCCGGTTGGTGGCAGCGATCAGGATGACCCCTTCATTCGATTCAAAGCCATCCATCTCCACGAGCAACTGATTGAGAGTCTGTTCCCGTTCATCATGGCCTCCGCCCAGGCCTGCTCCCCGGTGCCTTCCTACGGCATCAATTTCATCGATAAAGATGATGCAGGGCGCATTTCTCTTCCCCTGAAGGAAGAGGTCGCGGACACGGGAGGCGCCCACTCCTACAAACATCTCAACAAAATCGGAACCACTGATGCTGAAGAAAGGAACATCGGCCTCTCCGGCAATCGCTCTTGCCAGCAGTGTTTTGCCTGTTCCAGGCGCACCGATGAGAAGAACGCCCTTGGGTATTCTTCCACCCAATTTTGTGAATTTCTTCGGGTCTCTCAAAAAGTCGATGATCTCCTCGAGCTCATCCTTGGCCTCTTCGATTCCAGCCACATTATCAAAGGTCACTTTGTGTTGTTCTTTGGTTAGAATTTTTGCTTTGCTTTTTCCAAAAGAGAGAGCTTTCCCGCCGCCGATCTGGACCTGCCTCATGAAGAAGATCCACACTCCGATGAGAATGATCATCGGAAACCAGGAGATGAGGATATTTTGCCAGAGAGGAGAGTCATCTTCTTTCTTGGCATTGATAGCAATCTTCTTGTCCCTGATGATTTTTATCATTTCTGGATCTTCAGGGGTATAGGTTTTAAACTTCTTTCCCTCTGAATCTTTCCAGATGATGCTCCTGCCTTTTGTCTCAACCTCGAGAACACGATTATGCTCAACGGCATTGATAAAATCGGAATAATTTCTTTCCATTACCGTCTGGCGTGGTTTGCTGAAGAGGTTAAAGAGGAGAATCATAATGATGATGATAATTGACCAGAAAAGAAGATTTTTATAGAGGGAATTCAATCTATCCTCCTCCAGTTTATTTCGTTTCAGACTAACATAATTCCTTTATCAATTCAATATACTGAACCCGTTGGGAGGGTTTCGAAAGGAGTTAAATATCGTCTTTAATTACATGTAACTATAGGTAATTATTCACGAACTTTACATTCACGGATGAGCCCCTCTCTTTTTACTTGCAAAAAGGGCTAAAAACCTATAGATTTGAACAACATGGAGACGAACCTTTTAAAGAGATGCCCGCTTTTTGCAGGGTTAAGAGATGAAGATCTGAAAAGGGTAAAGGCAATTGCCACACTCAGGCAGGTTGGGAAAAAGGAAATTCTTTTCTCCGAGGGTGAAGAGGCAAGGGGATTCTATGTCATCCTTTCCGGCAAGGTGAAACTCTATAAAATCTCATCAGAAGGCAAAGAGCAGATCCTTCATGTGGTCTCAGCGCCGGATGCATTTGCTGAAGCAGCGCTCTTTCTCGAAGGAAGTTATCCTGCCTTTGCCGAATCCTTGAGCGACAGCCAACTTCTCTATATCCCCAAAAGAGATTTTATACGCTTGATCGAGAAGAACCCTCAACTCAGCATCAATATGATCGTCTCCCTTTCACACTACCTGAGACGATTTGCTTCTTTGATTGAAGAGCTCTCCCTTAAAGAGGTCTCTTCGAGGATTGCAAAATATCTGCTTGATCTTTCAATGAAATCGTCAAGAGAGGGGAAAAACCCGAAAGAGGTTGAACTTGATCTGAGCAAGACACAGCTGGCATCAAAATTAGGAACGATCAGCGAGACATTTTCCAGGACCTTGGGGAAGATGAAAGCCAAAGGCATCATCGATGTGAAGGGGAATAAAATACTGATTCTCAACCGGGAATCCCTCGAAGAACTAGCCTCAGGTCTGAAACTATAGCACTCCAAGCGGTCACTTCTACCTCAATTGAGCGATTTATTTTAAATTTCATTGTAGCGCAACCCTTTAGGGTTGCTTCTCATGCCTACCTGCGGTAGGCAAGCAAGGCTAAAGCCTTGCGCTACAAATCACCCTCTGGGTGATTTTAAACCTGATCTGAAGCCTGTTGCTAAAGAGGTTTAAAAAAGAATCGCCCAATTTAGGTTCTAATAATTTATAGAGGCGGTGAGATGGCAATCGGACCTCATTAACTCTTCGTTGAGTCTCCTTAGGATTTCCTGCTGTTGCCGGATTCCAAAGTCCGCATATTGGGGGTCTCTTTTTCTGTAAATTCTTTCAAAAAAAGCAATGCAGTCTTTGGCAGTTTGGATCTGTGCACGGATCATCTCGCACTTTTTGAGTCCCCAACGGGCTTCGATGGAATCTTTTGGATGAGGAGAAAGCCAGGAACAGTTCCGATAGACATCATAAAATGTAACTGAGCGCTTTTCTGTGATTTGGATGGAAACTGATTCCATCATCTCTTTTACTATTTCTTTATCGAGATGGATCGATTCAATGATACGGGAGAGGTGATCCATCAAGAGAGTAATCATCTCGTCACGGCTAAGGGTGTTATGCATTTCCCATAGATTTGAACCTTCTGGACATCCCCTTTTGGCACACTGCTGGTATCCATCCAGGACAGTAGGGACTCTCTCTTTAAGGAGGTGCGTGATTTTTTCCATTACCTTCGTCATCTTTTCCATAGGGTGATATTCTGTTGGATCGATTCTTTTAGCCACAGCCTCGATAAAGTCTGCATGCCTTTTATAAAAAGCAGGGGTATATTGTTCTTCGGAATAGAAGGGATGTTCTTTGATGGGAAGATATTTCCATTCCCCATTTTCAAAAACCGGCCATCGAAATTTCACCAAACCTAATGGATGAGTCCGTTCTGGTTTAGGGGAAAAAAAGTCCTTTGAACTCAATTTTCGAACCTTTACTGGAAGGACCGACTCCCAGGTCTGTAGTGGATGGATCTGGCTTCCATCGAGGCAGACATGGCCAATGATAGCAACATGTGATTTTGCCATTGCCAAGAGTGTCCCTGGCGTGATGGCGTCAGGAGAAATACGAACTGGATAGGTGTCTTTCGGAAGAGTTCCTGTCCAGGTCTCTGAAATGAGATAGAAAAGGGCTGCACGAAAACGTTTGTCCTGAGACCAATTCGGATGAGTCGGCAGATACTTCCAGTTTTTAGACCAATGGCCTATTAGCTTTCCGTCCTTTGTCGTAGCTGCTGCAGGCAGGTGGTTGATACGGGCATAAATCCATCTAACAGCATAAGGGACATCTGCGCAATCGGTCGGGATATTGTAACGAATAAAGAAATCTTCCTTGATATTTTCATTCACCCATTTTCCAAATTGAATTTCCTCTTGAACTGTCCACCGTTGATTACCCACTCGCCAGATTTGGTCAGAGGATTCACAGAGCGTTTGGCTGAGGCCTGGGGTAGCGATCAGGATGATCACAAAGAATGTGGAAAAGCGATTTAAAATCCGTTTAGAATAGATGCTGTAATCGTTTATTTTCATAATTTTCTATATTTTTTATTGCATAACAGGTGCCAAAGGCTGATTGCACAGATATTAATGAATAACCTGAGGATTTTAATAGGTATTTAATTTTTAGGAAGAGGCCTCTGATCAAGAGCTCTCATTGATGAAGAGTACCATTTTGTCAAAAATGACAAAATGTTTTTTTGCTTCATTATCAAGCTGTTTAAATGAAGTTTGTTGAAGAGGCATTGGAATAAAATGAGGTTAGCTGGTTTTTATTCGAGATAAGTCACATATAATACGATGAAATGTTATATTATGAAATATAATTTGGACCTTTTGGTTTTGAGGAGATTGACTCGAATCGTCTTAAAGTGAAAATCATATCTAAGAAACTTACCTGACGTATCAAATTTCCACTTCTAGTTCATCTCCTGCCTTGACAGCAAGGGTTTCTTTAATATTCTGATGTGAGATCAGCTCCATTTTATTTTCAGGGTAGGCCTCTACCAATGGGAAAACGATCGCCCCTTTTAATCGACTGTTGATGAGGACAGGATAGCATTTGGCACTGCAGAAAGAAGGGTCTTCAGGAATAATTTCTATTCCACTTGTCGTCTTAAGGTATTTGAAAGAATGAAGAGATTCCGGACCAATGATTTCCAGATTTAATGTCCCGGGATAGGGATCAATGGAGAGTTTTAAGATGAACTGCTTTCTGACCCAAGGAATCTGAGTGAAATGGCCTGCCTCCCTGAGTCCTTCCACAATTTTCCCTTGGATCTTAATGGTTCAATCCTTTCTTTCTGAGATTATTTTTGACCTTTGTACTGCCCCAGCGGGCAAAGAGATCGTGCTCGATATGGAATAGGTCGAGGACTTTCCCGACCGTATGATTGATCAGGTCATCCATGGTTTTAGGATGGAAGTAGAAGGCGGGGATCGGAGGGAGAATGATCGCTCCCGAGTCGGCAAGGTTCATCATAAGATTGAGATGACCTTTGTGAAGGGGTGTTTCTCTTACAGCGAGAATCAGCTTCCGTTTTTCTTTCATCGTCACATCTGCGGCACGAATCAGAAGATTTAAATTGAAAGAGTTGGCGATTGCCGAGAGGCTCTTGATGGAACATGGGATGACCACCATACCATCGGTCTGGAAAGAGCCGCTGGCAATATCCGCTCCCACGTCTTTAATGTCGTAGACGATCTTAGCCAGAGATTTGATCTTTTCCACTGTCCAGTCGGTTTCCATGAGGATGGTTTTTTCAGCGGCCTCAGTAACCACCAGATGGGTTTCCACATTCGATTTGGCGAGGATCTCTAAAAGTCTTATTCCATAGATGGCTCCGGTCGCACCGGAGATTCCCACAATTATTCTTTTCATCTCATTCCCCTTTGACAAATTTCTGAAGGACAGGAACGATTCTTTTTTTCACCTCTTCGGGGACTCCCACCTTTTCAAACCCTTCCGATCTGGGTTTAGTGGCATCCAGTCCCATCTTGGCCGTAAGGAATCCATCGCCCGAAGAGGGATCAATGGGTTGTCCTCTCAGATTGGTCATGACGATCAGATCCCTATCCGCCTGAAACCGGGTTGCCAGAGCCCATTCCAATGCCTGGTCATCCAGCAAGTTGATATCGGTGTTAACGGCGATCACCTTTTTAATGTTGGTAAAAGAGAGCCCAAGCGATAAGGCCCTTCGAATTTCGCCCCTATTCTCTGTATCGAGGCTCATCACAGCGTGTGACCCGAATGTCCCAGGGATAAGCCGAATCTCCTTGATGGAAGGGATTTCCCTTTTCATCTTTGGAATGAAATCGAGGCCGTGGACCAGGTAAAGGAGGTTATCCACCTCAAGGCTCCAGGGAACAA